>CAZJRH010000399.1:0-5834 GCA_964548215.1 uncultured Nitrospirota bacterium | reverse complement strand
ACCGGAGCTGGTCGATCGACGACAAGCGGCTTCATTTTCAATTCGGCACCGAAATCGGTTGGGAGATCAAACAGGGCAAGCGCGGCCGCATGCTGAAGAATCCCAGTTACGGCGGGATCACGCCGCCCTTCTGGAAGAGTTGCGACGCGATCTGCGGCCCCGCGGCCTGGACGCTCTGGGGCACGCCCAACTGCGGCAAGGGACAACCGCCGCAGACGATCGGCACCGGCCATGGCGCTTCTCCGGCGCGCTTTCGCAACGTTGACGTAGGAGTAGCCTACGATGCCGAAGGCTGACCTGCCTACCGGCAGGCAGGCCTTCAACGCTGGCTCGCCATGAACGCAATGAACCACAAATGGCTGGAGCGCGTGCTGAAAAGCAGTCCGGCCGACGCCACGCTGACTGCGCTGACCCGCCAGCACTCCTCGCTCACCCGCTTCGCCAACAATACGATCCATCAGAACGTGGCTGAAACGCAGAGTTCATTGATGGTTCGCGTCGACATCGGCGCCCGGCGGGGACTGGCCACAACCACGCAGCTCACCGACGAGGGCATTCGTTCGGTCGTCGACCGGGCCTGCGAGCTGGCCCGGCGGGCGCCCGCCCTGCCAGATCGCCCGGCATCGCCAGGCCCGCAGCGCTACCCCGCCGTCATCCGATGGGATGAACCGACGGCCGCCGCCACGCCGCATGAGCGAGGCGAGCGCGTCGCCCGCGCCATTCGTCTGGTTGCCCAAGCCAACCTGACGGCGGCCGGCTATCTGGCGACCTCTTCAGCCACGACGGTGCTGGCCAATTCCAATGGCCTCGCCGCCTCTCATGCCTCGACCTTCGCGGAATTTTCTCTGACCGTCATGGGCGAGGACAGCTCCGGCTGGGCCAAGGCGAAAGCGCCCGCGTTGTCGGAACTGGCGATCGATCAGTTGACCGAGCAGGCGATCCGTACGACCGAATTGGGGCGTCATCCGAAAGAATTGTCCGCCGGCACTTATCCAGTCATCCTGGCGCCTGCCGCGACGGCCGATTTGATCAGCTTTCTGGCCGGCGATTTCAGCGGCCTGGCCGTGCTGGAGCAGGAAAGCTGCCTGACGGGAAAGTTGGGCCAGTCGGTCTTCGGCCCGAACATCACGCTGGTCGACGATGTCACCCACCCGCTGCAGATGGGCCATCCGTTCGATGGCGAAGGCGTGGCCCGCCGGCCGGTCACATTGATCGATCGCGGCGCGGTGAAATCGTTCGTCTACAGCCTGACAACCGCCAAAAAATCTGGCGTCCAAGCCACCGGCCACGGCAGCGCCGTCGAGCCGGATGAATATCCGTTGAATCTGGTCCTGCAGGGCGGCGATCGCTCGATCGAGCAATTGATCGCCTCCACCGAGCGCGGCCTGTTTCTGACCCGCTGCTGGTACATCCGGGAAGTGGATCCCACGCAGAAGATCGTCACCGGCATGAGCCGCGACGGCACGTTCTGGATCGAGGGAGGCAAGATCAGGTACGGCGTGAAAAACCTCCGGTTCAATCAGGGCTTGATTGCGATGCTCAACGACGTGGAAGCAATGGGCCAGACCGTGCGCGCCGCAGGCGAAGAACACGACTCCTGCATCGTCGCGCCGGCGCTGAAAGTGCGGAATTTCCGTTTCACCGGCAGCACGCCGGATTAACGCCGCCTTGCCCCACCCCCGATGCTCCTGTTAAGATAGCTCATCATGCCAGTCGAACAAGTCATCATTCTCGGCTCCGGCCCGGCGGGGCTGACGGCCGCCATTTACGCGGCGCGGGCTAATCTATCGCCCCTGCTGGTCAGCGGCGCCCAAGCCGGCGGCCAGCTCATGATCACCACCGACGTCGAGAATTATCCCGGCTTTCCCAAAGGCATCCTGGGCCCCGAATTGATGCAGGAGTTTCGCGCGCAGGCGGAACGTTTCGGCACCCGTTTTCTCTCCGGCGACGTCACGAAGGTTGACCTCCGGCGGCAACCCATTCAGCTCACCGTGAACGATGAGGCCACGTATGAAACCCGCGCGCTGATCATTTCAACCGGCGCGTCGGCCAAGCTGCTGGGATTGCCGTCTGAATCGAAATTGATGGGCCACGGCGTGTCGGCCTGCGCCACCTGCGACGGTTTTTTCTTCAAAGGCAAAGAGGTGATGGTGGTCGGCGGCGGCGACACGGCCGTGGAAGAAGCGACCTTTCTCACCAAATTCGCCTCCAAGGTAACGATCATCCACCGCCGGGATAAACTGCGCGCGTCGAAAATCATGCAAGACCGGGCCATGAAAAACCCGAAAGTCGACTTTCTCTGGGACTCGGCCGTCACCGACGTGCTGGGCGCGGAGACCGGCTGCATCACCGGGGTCCGGGTCAAGAACCTGAAAACCGGCCAGACCAGTGACCGGCCCTGCGGCGGCCTCTTCATCGCCATCGGCCACCAGCCGAACACTAGCCTTTTCGTCGGGCAGCTCGACATGAATGAGCAGGGTTATCTAAAGACAAAACCCGGCGGCACGGCGACCAACATTCCCGGCGTCTTCGCCTCCGGCGACGTGGCGGATCACGTCTATCGCCAGGCGGTCACCGCCGCCGGCACCGGCTGCATGGCCGCCATCGACGCCGAACGCTATCTCGAATCGCTCCAACACTAACCCCTCACCCGCCGCTCATCCATGTCCGTTTCCTTGTGAGTGCTCCTAGTCAGCCGGTCCGCAACGGCCCGCTGGCGGCGCTGCTGGGCGCGCCCGTCGGTCTGCTCGGCGGCCTGATCGGCCTGGGCGGCGCGGAGTTTCGTCTGCCAATCCTAGTGTCGGTCTTCCGATATGCGGCCAGCCGGGCGGTGCCGCTCAATCTGGCCGTCAGCTTCGTGACGGTGCTGGCGGCGGTTGCCACGCGACTCTCCCTCAGCACGATGCAGCCGAGCGAGGACTTCGGCCTGGTGGTCGGCTCGATGATCATCGGCGGCATGATCGGCGCCTACATGGGCGCCGCCTGGATCGGCCGCATCTCGGAGCGGCTGCTGGAACGGACCATCCTGATCTTCCTCGTTGCAATCGGCGGCCTGCTGATCATTGAAGGTCTCTTTTCACTGCAATCCGCCGGCCTGCCGCTGGGCGCGATCGGGCGGGCGGCGGCCGGAGTCCTTTTCGGCATCGCCATCGGGGTGGTGAGCAGCCTGCTGGGCGTGGCCGGCGGCGAGTTGATCATCCCCACGCTGATGCTGGTCTTCGGCGTGGAGATCAAGACGGCCGGGACGGCGAGTCTGCTGATCAGCCTGCCAACCATGGCGGTGGGCATCCTCCGCCACCGCGCCAACGGCGCCTTTGCCGACCGGCGGGACCTCGCCGGGCTGGTCGCCCCCATGGGCATCGGCTCGATCATCGGCGCTGTGGCCGGCGGCGCGCTGATGCTCTATGTCCCCAGGGACGCGTTAAAAGTTCTGCTCGGAGCGATTCTCATCGGCTCCGCCGTCAAAATCTTTCACAAATGACCGCCTCTTGACACACACCACCCAGGCTGTATATAGATTCCACGCTCGCCACAGCGCGTACAATCCATGGAGGATGACGTGACCGATCAACACCATGCAATAGTCAAATCAATCGGAAATCTCGTTCTCGCCACGCTCGTTGCCCTCGCCGTCACCACGGCCCCAGCGGCCGCCGCGCCGGCTCAAAACCAAACATTGAAAGAGCTTCTGTTGGAAAAAGGCACAATCACGAAGGAGGAAGCGGCCACGCTTCAGGAGACGGTGTGGGCCAAGTGGATCGATCGCGTCACCTTTTATGGTGATGTGCGAGTCCGGCACGAATCGATCTGGTATTCGGCCGATCCGGGCACCGGTGACGACGGCGAGAATCGGCACCGCCAACGCTTCCGCCTGCGTCTGGGAACACAATTGAAGATCAAAGACGTGCTGGTCGTGGTCCAACTGGCCAGCGGGAATGGCGATGCCACGGGCAACAACCAGAGCTTCGACAATCTGTCTTCGCAAAAGACGATCTGGATCCAGCAGGCCTATCTCTCATGGAACCCGACCGGCGCCCGGTGGTTCACGCTCGCGGCGGGGAAAATGGAGAATCCCTTCTTCAGGGCTGAAAGCTCCGACATCGTGTGGGATGCCGACGTCGCTCCGGAAGGGTTCGCGGAGACACTGCGATTCAAACCGAGCGACACGGTCGTCGTCTTCCTCACGGCCGCCCAGGCGGTGCTAGATGAGGACGCGGCCGATAATCACGATCAGTGGCTGATTGGCCAACAGCTCGGCGCGACGGTTGAACCCAATGCCACGATCAAAACAACGCTGGCCGTGGCGTTCTATGAAGCGCTCAACGCCACGACAGGCACATTTGGCCAGACACTGATCCAGGATGGCAACAGCCGTGTGGGCGCATGTCCAGGGGGAACGACGCCAATTGTGGCCGCCTGCACACTGGTCAATCGCTACCATATTCTAAACTTCACGGCGATGCTGAGCGCCAAAGCGGGATCGCTGCCGGTGGCCGTTATGGGCGACTATGTCCGGAACCTGGCGGACACCACCACTGGCGGCAATGGCGTGGGGCCGGCCACGGGCAATGTGGCCTACCAGGTCGGCGCGATTCTGGGCAAGGCCAGCGATCCGAACACATTTGAGCTGGCCTACTTTTACAAAGTCCTGGAGACCGACTCGACACTGGCCGATCTATCCGATTCCGATTTTGGCGATGGCGGTCTGAACCGTCGGGGTCACATCACCTGGATTGCCTATAACCCGACCAAATACTTCCAGGCCAGGGCGAAAGTGTCCGTCAGTACATCGGACGGCGCGCTCACGGATGACATCACCCGACTGCAGGTGGATGCAATGGTGAAATTTTAGACACGATACACATGACACATCGAGAAGGAGACGTCCCCATGCGCAACACCCGACGGGTCACCGCCCTGCTCCTGATGAGCCTTTGGCTGATGCTTCCAACCGCCGCTGCAGGAGCGGCCGAAGAATTATCCGGCGAGATCACCGTGCTGCAGGCCGCCAGCCTGGCCGAGCTGTTCAAGAAAGCGCAGGCCGAATTCACCGCCAAGCACCCGAAGGTAACGATCAACCTCCAGCCCGGCGGCAGCATGGCCTTGACCCGGCAGATCATCGATCTCAACAAGGAGGCCGACGTCATCGCCCTGGCCGACCGGACGCTCGTTCCCAAGTTCCTGATGCCCGCGCATGTCGATTGGTCGATCGACTTTCTCACCGAGCAGATCGCGATCATCGTCGCGGAAAACGCGAAGCATGCCGATGAGATCACCGCGGCCAACTGGCACCAGATTCTGCTGAAGCCCGGCGTCGAATACGGCATCAGCGATCCGGAGCTGGCGCCCGTGGGCTACCGCTCGCTCATGGTCTGGCAGCTAGCCGAGGCGCACTACAAACAACCGAAATTGTATGACCAGCTTCGGACCAAGCTGCCCAAGAGCAACATTCGCAACAATGCGGTCGCGCTGCTGACGCTGCTCAGAAACGGCGAGCTCGACTACATTTTCGACTACGCCTCACTGGCCAAGCAGCATGGCCTGCGGGTGATATTCCTGCCCGGCGAGATCAACCTGGGCGATTCAAAATTTGCCGATCTGTATGGGACCGTCTCCGCGACAATCCCCGGCAAGGAGCCCGGCGCCACGACCCAGATGAAGGGCGAGCCGATCGTCTACAGCATTGCCGTGCTCAAAAAAGCGAAAAACCCGAAGGCCGCGGAAGCGTTCGTGAATTTCCTCGTCGGCCCGCGGGGACGGCAGTTGACGGTGGAGGTCGGCATGACGCCGCTGGCACCGGCTCGTATCGTCGGGAATAACCTGCCGTCGGCGAT
>CAZJRH010000398.1:0-8805 GCA_964548215.1 uncultured Nitrospirota bacterium | reverse complement strand
GCTGCCAGTGCATCGTGGTGGCGATTGACGCCAAGCGGACCGAGGGCGGAGCCCATCCGCGCTGGGAGGTCTTCACGCACGGCGGCCGGACGGCCACGGGTCTCGATGTCATCGACTGGGCGCGCCGCGTGGCCGACGCCGGCGCGGGCGAACTACTGCTGACCAGCATCGACGCCGACGGCACCAAGGACGGCTACGATCTGGCGCTGACCCGCGCGGTGTCGCGCGCCGTGCCGATTCCCGTGATCGCCTCGGGGGGCGCGGGCCGGCTCGAGCATCTGAGGGAGGCGCTGACCGAGGGCGAGGCCGACGCGGTGCTGGCCGCCTCGATCTTTCACTATCGCACGTTTACGATTCCGCAGGCCAAACGCTATTTGCGCGAGCACGGTGTGCCCGTGCGCGAGGAGGCTTCATGCCCCGCATAAAACGGATCCAACGGGACACGCAGGGATTGATTCCGGCGATCGTGCAGGATGCGCGCACCGGCGCCGTCCTGATGATGGCCTATATGAACGACGAGGCCCTGGCCCGCACGTTAAAAACCGGCGACAGCCACTTCTGGAGCCGCTCACGCAAGCAGCTCTGGCGCAAGGGGGCGCAATCGGGCCACACGCAGCGCGTCGTCGCCGCCGCGCTCGATTGCGACCGCGACGCCCTGCTGCTGCAGGTGGAGCAGGTCGACGGCGCCTGCCACACCGGCCGCTATTCCTGTTTTTTCAATCCCGTCGCGGTGGCGGGCCGGCGCCCGGCAAAGCGTTCGAAGAAATCCGACGCGTGGGCGTCGATTCTGGATCGCGTGTGGGACGTGGTGATGGAGCGCAAGCGCCGGCCCAAGCGCTCCTCCTACGTGAGCGAGCTGCTGGCCGGCGGCAAGGACCGCATTTTAAAGAAAATCGGCGAGGAGGCGGGCGAACTGGTGATCGCCTCCAAAAATGGAAAAGCCGATCGCATTATCGAGGAAATGGCGGATGTCTGGTTTCACACGTTGGTGGTGCTGGCCCATCATAATGTGTCGCCGCGGCAGGTCTATGCGGAGCTGGCCCGTCGCTTCGGCCGGCCGCCCCGCGCGGCGGCGCGCCGGCGGAGATCGACATGACGGACCCCTGCATTTTTTGCCGGATCGCCGGCAAGCAACTGCCGAGCCCGTTGCTGCATGAGGATGAGCAGTGCGTGGTTTTTCGCGACATCAATCCGCAGGCGCCCACCCACCTGCTGGCCGTGCCCAAGCGGCACATTGCGCAGCTCAACGATCTGACGGCCGCGGATGCGGCGCTGCTCGGCCACCTGGTCATCACCGTCACGGCGCTGGCCCGGCGGGCCGGCCTTGCCGGCTCCGGTTACCGCGTCGTGATCAACTGCGGGCCCGACGGCGGGCAGACGGTGCCCCATCTGCACGCGCATCTGCTCGGCGGCCGCCCGATGAGCTGGCCCCCCGGCTGAACAAAAGGGGACAGGCGACTTTTTTAAAATGGATGTCGGCCGCACTCAACGACAAGCGCCAAAAAGTCGCCTGTCCCCTTTTGTTACCTTGACACTCTTTTTTGGCGGTTGTTATAATCCGCCCGCTGTTGTCATCCCATCATGTACAGCAGTGCAACACCGAATCGTCCGTTGAGAGGAGTAGTGAGCCGGCATGCCCGCCGTACGAGTCAAACAGAACGAACCCTTCGAAAGCGCCATGAAGCGCTTTAAAAAACAGTGTGAGAAAGCCGGAATTCTTTCCGAGATCAAGAAGCGCGAGCACTACGAAAAGCCGAGCGTGAAGAAAAAGCGCAAGGCCATGGCGGCGCGCAAAAAAGCGCTCAAGCGCGCGCGCCTCGTGGGGCAGCGGTCGCCCTGATGGCGCTGCAGGCCGACCTTGACGCGGCGTTGCGCCAGGCCATGCGGGCCGGCCAATCGGAACGCGTATCGGTCATCCGCCTGTTGATGGCCGCCATTAAGAACCGCCAGATCGACAAGGGAAAAAATTCCCCCCTTACGGATTCCGAGCTCCTGGAAGTGGTCATCACCGCGTCCAAGCAGCGGCGCGAGGCGATCGAACTCTACCGGCAGGGCGGCCGCCAGGAACTGGCCGACAAAGAGACGCGCGAACTCGACATTTTGAGCGAATACCTTCCGGCTCCCCTCACCGCCCAGGAATTGGACGCCAAGATCACGGCGGCGGTGGAGGCCGTGAAGGCCACGGGCCCGAAGGACATGGGCAAGATCATGAAGTGGTTGATGCCGCAGCTGGTCGGCCGAGTGGATGGCGCCCAGCTGAGCGAGCGGGTCAAGGCACGGCTGAATCAATCGACGACGGCTGGATAAGATCACCGGCGTCGATCCGTTACGACACGAGCGCACGAGCACCAGACGTGGACCGGCGACTGCCACCTCCATTCATTCAGCAGGTCCAGGAAGGGATCGACATGGTCGAGATCGTCTCCGGCTATGTCGCCCTGAAAAAAAGCGGCCACAATTATTCCGGCCTCTGCCCCTTCCATCATGAAAAACGCCCCTCCTTCACCGTCAGCCCCGAGAAGCAGCTCTTTCATTGCTTCGGGTGCGGCGCCGGCGGCAACCTCTTTACCTTCCTGATGAAAATGGAAGGCGTCACCTTTCCGGAGGCGGTCAAACTCCTGGGCAAACGGATCGGCCTGTCGCCGCCCTCCGAGGGCCCCGCGGACGACGCCAAGACCAAGCAACGCAACCGTTTACAGACGCTGCTGCAGACGGCGGCCGCGAAATTTCACGAGCAACTCTTGCGCGATCCGCGCGCGGCCACGGCCCGCGACTATTTGGCCAAGCGCGGGATGACCGACGCGACCATCGAGGAGTTCGGCCTCGGCTACGCCCTGCCCGGCTGGGACGGGTTGATGGCGCCGCTGGTGCGGCAGGGCTGGTCGGCGCAGGAATTGATGGAGGCGGGACTGATCGTGCGCAAGGCTGATGGCGGCGGCTACTACGATCGCTTCCGCGACCGGGTCATCTTCCCCATTTGCGACGTGCAGGGGCGCGTGCTCGGCTTCGGCGCGCGCGTGCTGGAGGGCGGACAACCGCCGAAATATCTGAATTCGCCGGAGACCCCGCTCTACAGCAAGGGGCGGGTGCTCTATGGACTGGATCGCGCGAGGCCGGCGGCGTCAAAGGCCGGCTACTTGATTGTCGTGGAAGGCTACTTCGACGCGATCGCCCCGCATCAAGCCGGCATCAAGCAGGTGGTGGCCACGCTCGGCACGGCGCTGACGACCTCCCATGTCCTGATATTGCAGCGGCTGGTGCCGAAGGTGGTGCTGCTGTTTGATCCCGATCCGGCCGGCGTTAGCGCCACCCTGCGCACCATCGAGTTGTTCCTGGAGCACGGCATGGACGCCTCCGTGGCGACATTGCCCGACGGCGTCGACCCCGATGGATTCGTGCAGCAGTTCGGCGCGGCGGCGTTTGAAGAGCGGATTGCCGCCGCCCAGCCGTTGCTGGCTTTTGCCATTGAACGGGCGCTGGCCTGCACGCCGCACGACCGGATTGACGGGAAGATGGCCGTGCTGCGGGTTCTGGCGCCGACGCTGCAAAAAATCTCCAGCCGGGTGGAACTGGATCATTACATGCGCCTGCTGGCGCAACGCCTGAACGTGTCGGAAGCCAGCCTGCGGGCCGATTTGAAGCGGGCCCTGCCCGATCCCGCCGCGCTGCGCCCCGGCCGACCGGCGCCGCCGGCCCCTGCGGCCGCCCCGTTTGTGCCGCTGGCCTCCTGGTCTGGCACTGAGCGCGTGTTGCTGCATTTGTGGTTTCAGCGCCGGATCGAGTCCGATCAATTGCTCGGCCGGGTCGCCCCCGAAGATTTTTCCCATCCGACGGCGCAGGCGCTGATGCGGCTGATCGGCGAGTCGGCCGATTGGGGTGAGACCGATCCGGTGGCGGCCGTGACGGCGCGGGCGTCGGCCGACGACGCGCTCTCGGGCGCCGTGGCGCATCTGAGCCTGCTGGAGCTGGAGTACGACTCGGTGAGTCAAGCGGTGGATGAATGCGTGGAGGGTTTGAGGCGGCGCCGGTTGGATCACGAAATTCGCCGGTTGGAACAGGCCCGGCAGGCGGCCGAGACGGAAGGCAATCAGGAGCGGGCGCGCGAACTGCAGACGGCCATTCTCGATTCCCGGCGGTCCCTGGGCGGAGTGGCCGGGTGAGAGCAAGCCGAGCATCGGCACGAGCGGATTTCAAAGCGCGCACTGGGCGCCGGGAGCGCACACATGGGCAAGGATGACAAGCTGGACGGAGTCAAAGAGCTGATCTCCGGCAAGGAGAAAAGCTACATGACGTACGACGAGCTGAGCAACAACCTGTCGCCCGATCTGCTGGTCACCGATCGACTCGAGAACGTCGTGATGTTCGGGCAGGTGGATGTCGACGCGCTGGAGCAGACCGAGGAGCTGGAAGAGCCCGCCCTGGAGAACGGCGCCGCAGATACGACCGAGGAGTTGACGGAGGAGCTGGAAGAGCCGCAACCCGCGCTGCTGGAGGACAAGGAACCAGACGTTGACCTGGCCGCCGACCTGATGTCGAAAACCGACGACCCGGTGCGGCTCTACCTGCGGGAAATCGGCAGCGTGCCCCTGCTCAGCCGTGAGGGCGAGATCGTGATTGCCAAGCGGATCGAGGAGGGCAAGCTGGAAGTCTCGACCGCCACCTGGTCGCTGCCCGCCACGCTGCAATGGCTGTTCCAGTTTGCCGAGCGGTTGCGGCACCATCAGATCGACGTGATGACGCTGCTCTCCGCGTCGGAGGAGGAAGAGCTCGAAGAGGGGGCCGCGCGGGATAATGAAGCGCTGGCCCAGCAGGTGCAGCGGGCCATTCAGGAGCTGCGGCCGCTGGCCGCGCAGCGGCAGCGGCTGATCCGGCAGCGGCAGCGCATGAAGCCGAAATCACCGCGCCATCAGCGGGTCAGCGAGCGGATCGATCTGCTGCTGAACAAACTGCTCGGCAAGGCGGAGGCGATCGGCCTGGCGCCCCATTGGATTGAAGAACACGTCGAACGTTTGAAAATGCTCAAGGCGGAGCTGGTCAAGGCCGAACGGCTGGTGGTCTATTATCATCGACGGCTGGGACTGGAGCGTCAGGCGCCCTCCGGCGTGGGGCGCGCCCGCCCGACGCCCGTCCGGTTGAAGCGACTGGGGCTGTCGGCGGCGGAGTTCGAGCGGTTGCGGCAGCAGGGCCAGGAGGCGTGGCAGCAATACCAGCTCCGCGTGAAGCGGCTGGCGATGCCGACCGACACCTTCAAGGCGACCATGCAGCAGCTCGAGCGGGGCGAGCGGACGGTCAAGATCGCCAAGAGCGAATTGATCGAGGCCAATCTCCGGCTGGTGGTCAGCATCGCCAAAAAATACACGAACCGGGGCCTGCAGTTTCTGGACCTGATCCAGGAGGGCAACGTCGGATTGATGAAGGCGGTGGACAAATTCGAGTACCGGCGCGGCTACAAGTTCAGCACGTACGCGACCTGGTGGATCCGCCAGGCGATCACCCGCGCCATCGCCGATCAGGCCCGGACGATCAGGATTCCGGTGCACATGATCGAGACGATCAATAAGCTGGTGCGCACCTCCCGGGTGCTCGTGCAGGAATTGGGGCGCGAGCCGGGTCCGGAGGAAATCGCCAACAAGATGATCTTGCCGCTGGACAAGGTCCACCGGATCATGAAGATCGCCAAGGAGCCGATTTCGCTGGAGACCCCGATCGGCGAGGAGGAGGACAGCCACCTGGGCGATTTCATCGAGGACAAGCGTGTGGTGTCGCCGCTGGATGCGACCATCCGGTATGATCTGCAGCGCCAGATCAACAACGTGTTGCAGACGCTCACGCCGCGGGAGGAAAAAGTCCTGCGCAAGCGGTTCGGCATCGGCGAGCAGACGGATCACACGCTGGAAGAGGTGGGTCGGGATTTCGAAGTGACGCGCGAGCGCATCCGGCAGATCGAGGCCAAGGCGCTGCGCAAGCTGCGCCATCCGAGCCGCAGCAAGCGATTGAAGAGTTTTTCCGAGAATTTGTAGAGGGCGGACGAAAGAAGCGCAAGCTGCTCAACGACGGGCCCATAGCTCAGACGGTTAGAGCGGCTGACTCATAATCAGCGGGTCCCAGGTTCGAGTCCTGGTGGGCCCAGCCGTTTTTATCGAGCGGCGGCAAAACAGAGTGAATTGGTGCATAATAGCGATCATGTCCAATCATAGAATGATACGAGCAATACCCATCACGGTGTCGCATGCCCCTGCAGCTTGACGGCCTGCTGCAGCTTCAACACCTGGATCAACAGAAGTCCGTTCATCGAGAGCGCCTCGCCCAATTCCCCGTCGAGCTGGAACGCGCCAAGCAGCGCGTCGCGGCCGCGCAGCAGGCCAAAACCGAGACCGAACAGGCCTTGGCGCGCTGCCAGCAGCAGCGCCGGACCAAGGAAACCGACTTACAGACGCACGAGGAGCGGATCAACAAGCTGAAAACGCGCTTGGGCGAAATCAAGACGAACAAGGAATACCAGGCCCATCTGTCCGAAATCGAAACGGCCAAACAGGGACAGGTCGGCATCGAAGACGAGTTGCTCGTGCTCATGGAGCAGGGCGAGCAGTTTGCGCAGCAACTGAAGCAGCGCGAGACGGAGCTTTCAAGCGCCGCGGCCGAGTTGGCCAAGGATGAGGCCCGACTGGCCGAGGAGCGCCGGCAGGTGGAGCAGGAACTGGCGCGGTTGGACGGCGAGACGTCGAAATTCGAGCAGACGATCGATCCGGGACTGTTGAAAGAGTATCAACGGTTGCGCCATCGATGGAAGGGGCCTGTGATCGTCCCGATTCAGAACGGCAGTTGCATGGGCTGCCGGCTGGCGGTTCTGCCCCAGTTGATCGCCGAGGTGCGCCGGCAGGAAATTCCCCAGTACTGCCAGGACTGCGGACGGTTTCTTTATTGGCCGTCTATTCAAAGTCAGGGGGAGCTGCTCCGCTCCCCCTGACAACCCCCATCGCCGTACGAATTACAAGCATGGCTCGCGTCGTCAAACCGACGCTCGGCTATTTTCTGGCAGGGGAATTACAGTTCCCCTTGAAACCTTATCGCTAATGGCTCTTCAGTTTCTTCGTAGTCTGAAAGTGCATCTTGGCCACCTGCTCGAGCTGGGCCATGCCTTTGGTGGACACAAGACGCCGGGCCGCACTGATCACCAGATCCGACGCCCCCTTGGGCAACGTCATCCCCACCTGGCTGGACAGCGCCTGTAAGCCGGCCAGAAACTCCGCCCGCGCCACCACGGAGGCCGCCGCCACGGCCGCATCCTCTTCCGCTTTGTGGCGCTGCTCCACCCGGATCTTCTTGCCCGCCGCCATCAGCGCTTGCTCGATGAGTTGCGGTTGGGCAAATTGGTCGATGACGGCCCGATCACAGTTTACCCGGGCGAGCAGATTTTCCAAAGCGCGGGCATGTCCCCAGGCCAGCAGCCGGTTCAGGTTTTTGATTTTGGCGTACAGCGTGTTGTAACGGGCGGGATTAATCTTGACCACTTCCACCATCGCCTGTTCCCGCACGGCCACGGCCAGCGCCGTCGCCCGCCCATCGGTCAGCCGTTTGCTGTCGCGCACGCCGAGCGCCGTGAGCGCTTCGGCCTGCCCGGGCGTCACATAGACCGCCGCCACGACGAGCGGCCCGAAATAATCGCCCTTGCCCGATTCATCCAGGCCGATCCAGCCATTGGTTGTTGAGGTAGTCATGAGCCGACGCGACTGTAGCAGAAGACTTTTGGCGGATCAAGTTGGCCTCGGTTGCAATCGCGTCGACGGCTTTTCTATAATCAACGTGGCTGCAGGTTGGAGTCGGACAGATGATCGCTTCGGCGCAGTGTGCCGGAGAGGAAAGTCCGAGCCCCATAGGGCAGGGTGCTCCGTAACACGGAGTCGTCGCGAGGCGAAGGAAAGTGCCACAGAAAATAAACCGCCGGCAGAGCATCGCCGGTAAGGGTGAAACGGTGAGGTAAGAGCTCACCGCCCCGAGGGTGACTGAGGGGGCACGGCAAACCCCACCCGGAGCAAGACCGAATAGGCCCCGCGCCGTAAGGGTCAGTGGCCCGCTGATTTCACCGACCGGTGACGCGGGGCGGGTTGGTCGCACGAGCCGGCCGGTAACGGCCGGCCTAGAGAAATGATCATCGGTCGGAGGCGGGAGACCGCCATCGGCAACAGAACTCGGCTTATGGCCGACTCTAACCTGCCGCTTTTATTTCGCGCCGAGGGGCGCAGATTGACCCTCACGTTTCACCCCGCTGGATTAATTCCCAGACGAACCCAATGACCAAACCACCATCCGCCCACGCCGTCTCCACCGCGCTCTACGACGGGCAGGCGTTGATCGCCGACCCGATCCACGGCTATCTCTCCTTCACGGTGCCCCTGCGCGGGCGCGACAGCGAGACGACCGAAAAGGATCTGATCGACTCGGCCTGGATGCAGCGGCTGCGCTACATCTATCAGTTGCAAAGCGCCCGGTGGGTCTACCCCTCCGCCGAGCACAGCCGTTTTCAGCATTCCCTGGGCGCCATGCATGTGGCCGGCCGCTTTGCGCGCAATCTTTATCCATCGCTCAAGGCGGTGGCGCCCGACTGCCCGTCCCTCCCCTACATCGAGGCCGTGCTGCGGACCGCCGCCCTGATGCATGACGTGGGGCACGGTCCCTTCGGCCATTTTTTCGATCAGCATTATCTGGAAACGATCCACCTGACGCACGAACGGGTTGGCCAGCGGATCATCGTCGAAGAGATGGGCGAGCTGGTGCGGGGCATCCGGCGCAGCGTGAGCGGGCCCC
>CAZJRH010000397.1:0-1630 GCA_964548215.1 uncultured Nitrospirota bacterium | reverse complement strand
CGCTGGCGCTGGCGCTGCTGCAGCGGTCGCTCGAGCGGCCGCAGACTGACCCCGTTGATCATTTGCAGGTTGCCCCGGAGGAGACGCAACGTAAAAAAGAGACGCTGGCCCGGCGGCTGGGACCGATCGGCCGGCTGGGCTTCCGGCGGCTGCTGACCTACGCCGAGCGCTACTATCCGGTCCGCGAGGATCGTAACCACCTCTTCTATCGAGGCATCATGGCCATTCGCACGGTGTTACATCGCATGGGTGTGTGCCTGGCCGAAGCCGGCCACCTGGAGACGGCGGATGATATTTTCTATTTGACCTATCAGGAGGTCGGTCAGCTGTCACCCACGACCATCCACCCCGAGCTGCAAGAGACCATTCGCATGCGCCGGGACGCCTATCGCCGATATCGCCGCCTCAAGCCGCCCTATCTGCTCGGCGCGCCGGCGGTCCAGGCCGAGGAGACCGCCGCCGTCGCCGTCGCCGGCCAGCTGGCCGGCGAAGCCGGCAGTCCGGGGCGGGTCCGCGGCAAAGCCCGGATTATTCAGACACCGGCCCAATTCAGCCAGCTCCACAATGGGGAAATTCTAGTCTGTCCCAAAGTCCGTCCATTCTACACACCGCTCTTCGGCATCGCATCGGCCCTGGTGACCGAGGAAGGCTCGCTGCTCTCACACGGGGCCAACATCGCCAGAGAGTACGGCATCGCCGCGGTGCTTGGCGTCAAGGGGGCGACCACGCTCATCAAGGACGGCGATCTGCTGATCGTCGATGGAAATCACGGCACCGTCACGATCGACCGCTCAGGCAACGGAACCCACCCATGAAATATTCCCTGACCGAAAAAGCGGGGCTGCTCGCTGCGGGCAACCTGGTCACGACGGGGCTCTATTTTTTCCTCCCGTTGTTTTTGGTGCGACTGCTGACCAAGGAGGAATTCGGCATCTACGGACAATTGTCCCTGATCGGAAATATTCTGTGCCCCATTCTGCTCTTCGGCCTTCCGGCGAGCATCTATTATTTCTATCCCAGGCTCAAGGAGAAGCAGCAGCAGGGCTTTCTGTTCTACACGTCGCTGCTGTTTCTACTGGCCGGCGTGTTCGGCGGCGGGCTGCTCTATCTGTTCGCCGGCCCTGTGAGCCGGGTGTTGCATAACGAACAGCTGGTCCCGCTGGTGCAGATGTACGGCCTCTATATCCTCTTCTTCGTGAGCAGCGATGCGCTGTTCCATTACCTCATCATCTCCGACCGCATCCTATGGAACATCTGGATCGGCATCATTGAAACCGTCGCCCGCTTTCCCTTCATTCTCCTCCCGCTCTGGCTGGGCTACGGCTTGCCGGGAGTCATCGCCAGTCTCACCCTCCTCATCGGCCTCAAATTTCTGTTCTATCTTGGCTATATGGCCAGACGTCTGTCGTGGCGCTGGATCGCGTGGGATCCCGCCCTGATGGCCGAGCAGGCGCGGTACGCCTCCCCCTTGGGCACGGCAGGCGCCATCGCCACGGTGGGCCAGTATGCTAACAAAGCAATTGTCGCGTCACTCTTCACGCCGGCCCAATACGCCACGTTTGCCGTCGGCAGCATCCAGTTCCCCATTTCGACGATTCTCACCAAAGCCGTCAAACCGGTGCTTCGGGAA
>CAZJRH010000396.1:0-4082 GCA_964548215.1 uncultured Nitrospirota bacterium | reverse complement strand
AAGACGAACATGGACGAGTTTGCTATGGGTTCGTCGACGGAAAATTCCGCGCTCGGCGCGACCAGAAATCCGTGGGACACGACCCGCATTCCCGGCGGCTCCAGCGGCGGATCGGCCGCGGCCGTGGCGGCCGGGTTTTGCGCCGCCGCGCTCGGCTCCGACACCGGCGGCTCGATCCGGCAGCCGGCCGCGCTCTGCGGTCTGGTGGGACTGAAGCCGACCTACGGCCGCGTCTCCCGCTACGGCCTGGTGGCCTTCGCCTCCTCGCTCGATCAGATCGGCCCGCTGACGAAGGACGTGACCGATGCCGCCATCATGCTGCAGGCGATCGCGGGCCCCGACCGTCGTGATTCCACATCGGCTCCAATCGACGTGCCCGATTACCGGGCGGCGCTGTCGCAGCCAGTCGCCGGGCTGAGCTTGGGCGTGCCGAAGGAATATTTCATCAAGGGGATGGATGCGGAGGTCGAACGCGCCGTGCGCGAAGCGATCCGCGTCTATGAAAAACTCGGCCTGACCGTGCGTGAGATTTCGCTGCCCCACACGTCGTACGCGGTGGCCACCTACTATCTGGTGGCGACGGCGGAGGCCAGCGCGAATCTCGCCCGCTACGACGGCGTCAAATACGGGCATCGCACCACGCAGTCGTCAAATTTGCTGGAGATGTACATGCGCAGCCGGGCCGAGGGTTTCGGGCCTGAGGTCAAGCGGCGGATCATGCTGGGGACCTATGCGTTGAGCGCGGGCTACTACAACGCCTATTATCAAAAAGCCCAGCAGGTGCGCACGCTCTTGCGCCGGGATTTCGAGCAGGCCTTCTCGCAGGTCGATGTGATCGTCACGCCGACGACGCCGACGCCGGCCTTCCGGATCGGCGAGAAGGCCGATGACCCGCTGCAGATGTATCTGTCCGACATCTTCACGATCTCCGTCAACCTGGCGGGCATTCCCGCCCTCTCGATGCCGTGCGGCTTCGCCGGCGACCGGCTGCCGATCGGCCTGCAATTGCTCGGCAAGCCCTTCGACGAAGCGACGTTGCTGCGCGCGGCCTATGCCTATGAACAAGCGACGCCCTGGCACAAACGTCGACCGGTGCTTTCGTGAAATACGAGCCCGTGATCGGGATGGAAGTCCACGCGCAGTTGCTGACGCGTTCGAAGCTCTTCTGCGGTTGCAGCACCGCCTTCGGCGCGCCTCCGAACAGCCAGGTCTGCCCCGTCTGCGCCGGACTGCCGGGCGTGCTGCCCGTGCTCAACAAGCGCGCCGTCGAAATGGCGGTGACCGCCGGGCTGGCCGCCGAGTGTTCGATCACGCCCTTCAGCCGGTTCGCCCGCAAAAATTATTTCTACCCCGACCTGCCCAAGGGGTACCAGATTTCGCAATACGAGCTGCCGGTCTGCCAGCACGGCGGGCTCCAGATCGTTGTTGAGGGCGCGGCCCGTCGGGTGCGGATCCGCCGGATTCATCTGGAGGAGGACGCGGGCAAAAACCTCCACGAAGGCATCGCCGACGCCAGTCACGTCGATCTGAATCGCGCCGGCGTGCCCCTGCTGGAGATCGTCAGCGAGCCCGAGCTGCATTCGGTCGACGAGGCGGTCGCCTATCTGAAAACGCTGCGGGAGCTGGTGGTGCATCTGGGCATCTGCGACGGCAACATGGAGGAGGGCAGTTTTCGCTGCGAGCCGAACATTTCGCTGCGGCCCTCGGGCAGCTCGGGGTTGGGCTCGCGGGTGGAGTTGAAGAACATCAATTCCTTCCGCTTCGTGCAGAAGGCGCTGGAGCACGAAATCGCCCGGCAGGCCCGGCTGCTGGAGAAGGGCGAACGGGTGGCCCAGGAGACGCGGCTCTGGGACACCGACCGCGAGGTGACGGTGCTGATGCGTTCCAAGGAAGAGGCGCATGATTACCGCTATTTCCCGGAGCCCGATCTGGTGCCGTTGCAATTGTCGGCGGAATTTATCGATGAGCGGCGGCGGGGAATGGCGGAGCTGCCCTCGGCGCGGCGGCTTCGTTACGCAAAGGATTACGGCCTGGCCGATTACGACATCGGCGTCCTGACCGCGAGCCCCGCCACCGCCGGCTATTTTGAGGCGGTCCTGGCGCAGGGCGCCAAGCCGAAGGCAGCCAGCAACTGGGTGACGAGCGAGCTGTTCGGCTATTTGAACAAGGAGGGGCGGGCCATCGAGAAGAGCCCGGTGGCGCCGGCGCGGTTGGCGCAGTTGCTGAAGCTGATCGAGGACGGCGCGGTGAGCGGCACGCTGGCCAAGAGCATCTTCGAGAAAATGTATGCGACCGGCAAGGACGCCCCGCGCATTATCGAAGAGGAAGGGCTGGCCCAGACCGACGCCGGCGCGCTGGGGTCGATCATCGACGACGTGCTGGCGCGCCATCCCGCCGAAGTGGACGGCTACCGGCAGGGCAAGGAGAAACTCTTCGGTTTTCTGGTGGGGCAGGTGATGAAAAGCTCCGGCGGCCGGGCCAATCCGGCGGAAGTGACCCGGTTGTTGAAGCAAAAGTTTGGCGGAGCGTCATGAGCAAGATTGCGAACGTGACCGCGCGCGAAATCCTCGATTCGCGCGGTTTTCCGACGGTGGAAGTCGATCTCTGGCTGGAGGGCGGCGCGATGGGACGCTCGGCCGTGCCCTCCGGCGCGTCGACCGGCCGCCGGGAGGCGCTGGAACTGCGCGATCACGACGACCGCCGCTACGGCGGGAAGGGCGTCCTGACGGCCGTGCGCAATATCACCGGCGAGATCGCCCGCGCCGTCGTCGGCCTGCCGGCGGACGATCAGGCCGGTCTCGACCGCCGGATGATCGAGCTGGACGGCACGCCGGAGAAAAAACGTTTGGGCGCCAACGCCATCCTCGGCGTCTCGCTGGCCGCGGCCCGGGCGCGGGCCCAGGAGCGGGGCCAATCGCTCTTCGTCGAGCTGGGGGGGTTGGAGGCGACCCTGTTGCCGGTGCCGCTGATGAATATCGTGAACGGCGGCGCGCACGCGGACAATGGACTCGACATCCAGGAATTCATGATCGTGCCGGTCGGCGCGCCCTCCTTCCGGGAGGCGCTCCGGATGGGCGCGGAAGTCTTTCATGCGCTGAAAGGGCTGTTGCGCAAACGCCGCCTGTCGACGGCGGTCGGCGACGAGGGCGGTTTCGCCCCCCAGCTTGGCTCCAACGAGGCGGCGCTGGGGTTGTTGGTGGAGGCGATCACGTCGGCCGGGTATACGCCGGGCGGCCAGATCGCCATCGCGCTCGACGCGGCGGCGAGCGGCTGGGTGGATGAAGAGCACCGGTATACGCTGCGCGCGGAGAAGAAGGAACGGCTGAAGGCCGCGGCGATCATCGATTGGTACGAGCAACTCATCGACCGCTACCCGATCATTTCGATCGAAGACGGCCTGGGCGAGGACGACTGGGCCGGCTGGCAGCAGCTCACCAAGCGGCTGGGCGGCCGGGTGCAGCTCGTCGGCGACGATCTGTTCGTCACCCAGGCGAAGATTCTCGAGCGCGGCATTCAGGAGGGGGCGGCCAACGCCGTGCTGGTCAAACTCAACCAGGTGGGCACCCTGACCGAAACATTGGACACCATCGCGGCGGCCAAGCGGGCCGGCTACGGCGCGATCATTTCGCACCGCTCGGGCGAGACCGAGGACACGACGATCGCCGATCTGGCCGTGGCGACCGGCGCGGGCCAGATCAAAACGGGCTCGCTCTGCCGCTCGGAGCGCACGGCCAAATACAACCGATTGCTCCGGATCGAAGAACAATTGGGCGATCGCGCCCGCTATCCAGGCGTCGGGCCCTACCGGCGGTGACATGGCCTTCCAGAACCTGACCACGGCAACATCCGACCGCCGGCGATGGTGGGCCAAGACGCTGGGCCTGACGGCGGCCGTCTTTTTTCTGTGCAATTTGCTTGTCTCGTTCGTCTTCAGCGACATGGGCATCTTCACCTTCATCGACTTGCACCGCACCCGCGGGGAGCTGCAGCGGGAAATTGCTGAGCTGCAGCAGCGCAACACGACACTGGCCGAGCAGGTGCAGGCGCTCAGAAGCGATCCGGTCTATATCGAAGCCCTGGCC
>CAZJRH010000395.1:0-8229 GCA_964548215.1 uncultured Nitrospirota bacterium | reverse complement strand
TCCAGCAGCGCGGCCAATTCCTTGACCGTGCGGTCGCCCGCATTGGGGCCGACGCGCAACGTCTGATAGGCATCCTGGCGGTAATCGGGGTGATGATTGGACAGGAGCGTCTTTTTGACGTCATCGGCGAGCGCGGCCGGCGTCTGCCGCAGACGGTGCTGGCGGCCGGTCTCGACCAGGGTTTTGGCTTCGCTGATGTCCATTTGAATTGGAAAATCTACCGGCAGAGACACGCGGGCGGTTACCTAATCCTTACCCCGCCTTTTCTTCACTAATCCTTAATCCGCTCTTACTTCGCCGGCTTGGAGTAATCCAGACAAAAGCGGGTCAGCGCCGTGTCATCCATCGACTGGATTTTCTGCCACTCCGCCTCCCACATGCCGCCGGAAATTTCCTGAATGCGATGGTTCAGCCGCTCCGGCGGCGGCATCTCATGCACGCCGTAGGCGCGGCGGGCGTAGAGCGCGATAAGATTCGGCGCCATGTCGGCCGGGCATCGCACGACGCAGAGGCCGCAATTGTTGCAGCTCATCGTCAGCTCGGCCACCTGGTCGAAGTTCCCGAAGACCGCGCACCAAACGCTGCTCCGCACGTCGATCCCCTGCGGGCAGACCCGGTTGCAGGCGTTGCAGTTCACGCATCGGGCCGCTTCCGGGTAGAGCTCGAACAGCGCCTCTTTGGGATCGGCCAGTTCGGTGATTTTGTAGTGGGCGCGGGCCGCCGCAAAGTGGGGCACCATCGAGAAGGACATTCCCTCCTCGACCAGCGTCTGGCAGCCCAGACCGTTCTTCAGCTCGAACGTGTCCGTTGTCCGGTAGACGATGCCGCACGCGCCGCAGGTGCCGCCCAGACAGCCCACCCCGCGCACCAGCTCGTGGCCGGAATACCACATCGCCTGCAGAACGGTAATGCCCTGCGGCACACGGTGGGGCTTGCCCATGATCTCCACCGAGACCAGCGGTGTGGCCGGCTTTTCTGTCACCATTGGGGTCATGATTCGCTCATACTGAGGGCGGTTCGTGAACCGCCTCTACTTCAACGGAGGAACGTCGCGGCGCTTCGGAGACGCATAGTTGACGAGATAATCGAACAACCGGATCAGCCGACTACCCTGCTGCTTCTGATCGGTCCAATGGCCAATAAAGCCGATCGTCCGGGCCATCGTGAAGAAGCCGTTCAGACTGTCGATAGAGAAACCGATGTCGACCAAAATCGCCGCCATCGCGCCATCGACGTTGAGGATGAGGTTGTCCTTCTTGCCCGTCGTGATTTTCTCCACCTGCAGGGCGAAATCCAGATGGGGCGTCGGGATGCTGAGGCTCTTCACGTAGCCGACCAGCTCCTTCACCCGCTTGTCCGGATTCTTCACGCTCTTGATCCGGTGGCCAATGCCGGGCACAGGCCCGACGTTCGTCTTCATATATTCGAGAAACGCCTCGGGCGTCAGCCGCTGCTTCACGCCGTAGGAAAAATATCTGCCCGCGTCGGTCACGGCGCCGCCGAAACGGGGGCCGATCATCAACAGTCCCGCCGCCACCGACTGGGCCAGCGGAATGCCGGCGGCCGCGCCGATGATCGTCGCCAGCGCGCCGCTCACGGAGGGGCCGTGGTCGGCCGAGAGCATGATGATCCGTTTGACGATTTCCGCTTCCTGGGCGGAGAGCAGGCGCTTATCCCAGAGCAGGCCGATCACGTGCGGAATGCCGTAGCCCTTGTTGATCAGATCGGAGGCCGCATAGCCGACGTAGAGCGGCTCCTCGCCCCGGTCGTCCGTGATCGTGGTCTTGATCAGCGGCTCGACGAAGACGTCGCCCTCCTTGATCGCCTGATCGACCGTCTTGGGCAGCTTGGGCAACGCCGCCGCGTCCATGTCTTCCTGCGGCGTGATCACGCCCGCGCGCACCAATTCGTCATAGGTCTGCTTGATGGCGGGCCCCAGCTTGCCGAAGGTTTCCGGCACGATCGCGCCGGCCTCCCGCAGCAGCTCCGCCTTGCGCCGCGCGGTGCCTTCGCCGTGCGCGCCTTCCTTCGCCCCGGCGTGGCCGAACTTCATGCCCTTGGGCAGCACTTCGGCGCAAAAACCGGAGACGGTGCCGATCAGCTTGATCCGCCGCTTCTTCTGGCCGTACCAAGCGGCCGCCTTCTCCTCCAGATCGCCGCCCATCTCGCCGACGATGATCACGACCTTTGTCTGCGGATCCTTCTCGAACAACTCCAGGTAGGTCGCATAATCGGAGCCGGGGAACGCGTCCCCGCCGATGCCGATCGCCGTGGTGATGCCGTCGGCAAACTGCGAGCACATCCAGATGATTTCGTTGGACAGGCCGCCCGACTTGGTGACGACGCCGAACGAACCGGGCCGGTAGAGTTTGCTCAGCACCAGATTGTCGAAGGCGCCGCCGATGACGCCCAGACGGCACTCCCCGGCTGAGATGATGCCGATGGCCGACGGGCCGTTAAAGAGCTTGCCGCGGTCCCGCGCCGCCTTCGTCAACAGCTTCGAATCTTTTTCCGGCACGCCCTCGGTGATCATCGAGACGAGGCGGATGTGCTCGTCGTTGAGCGCTTCCAGGGCCGCCGCATAGGCGCGATCCGGCCCAACGTAGACCAGGCTGGTATTGATCTCGGGATGCTTCTTCGTCGCCTCGGCAATCGTCTTGTAGACGGGCGCCGAAATCAACTGGCTGCCGTAGGGCAACTCCACCGTCTTGCCCGCGTCCGGCGGGAAGACAAAGGCGCTGACGATAAAGGGTTGCTTGATCAAATGGCTGAACTCCGCCATCCGCCGGGCGGCGTTCACGCCGGCCGGGCCGCCCTGGATCACCACCCGCGTTTCTTTGGTCGCGACAATGCTCATGACGCCCTCTTACCCTGGATCGACATATCGACGATGTCCGTCAACGGCGTCCAGCGGTCATAGACGTGGATATTAAAACCTTCCTCCTTCAGCGCCTCCATGGCGGCCAGTCCTTCCTTTTCGTACGGCCCGCCGCGGCGCACCCAGATCTCAACGCCTTCCAGCTTGCCTTCACTCTTGGCTCGCCGGAAGCCGCCGATGATGCCGGCGAAGGTTTTCTTGACGTTCGTGAAGTTGGCGATGGCGCCGCCGACGATGATCCGCTTGATGCCGGGCAGCGAGCAGACCTTGTCGGTCAGCGCTTCGACCGCCCAATCGGCCGGATCGCCGGAATATTCCGAATAGTTGGCGAGCTTGCCGCCCATCGCCACGACCGCGTCGGCGTAATAAACGCTCGCGCCGCCGCCGGCCGGCAGCAACGCCGTGTCGCCGCCGGGGATTTCGATGAATTTCACGGAGCCCTTGATCCGGCTGTCGATCTCCATGATCGCCCGCTCGTCGTTCGTATAGGGGCGGCCGAACTCCGAGGCAAACTGGAAATTCCAATCGGGATGACGGAAGCGCGAATCGCCGTCGACGAGGATCACCGCATCCAACGCCACGAGCTGGCGGTCGGCCGCCCGGTAGACCAGCGGGTTGATCTCCAGGTACTGGGCGTCTTCCTGGTCGTAGCACTCGTGGAGTTTTTTCAGAAACTCGGCGACCGGATCGACCAGATCGTCGGCAAATCCCGCGTCTTTCGCCAGTTTCTTCAGGGCCGTGGGGTCCGGGGCCGTGCCGACGGTGACGAACAGCCGTTGCACTTTGTCCCACTGCGATTCGATCTCGATGCCGCCGACGCTCGCCGCCAGGATCTCGGCGCCGTCGCGGACCGATTTGACCGCCACGTAGAACTCCTTGTCGTGGGCGACCATCTCGGAAATAATCACCTGGGTGACCGACAACCCGCCGACCGATTTGCCGAGCATCTCGCGCGCGGCCTTCTCGGCGCCGGCCAGATCCAGCCCTACCTTCACCAGCCCCAGCTTCATCCGGGAGCCGATCGCCTCATGCGCCTTGACGACCAGCTTCTGCTCACGCATCCACGTATTGACCTGGGCGAGATGGCTAAACTGCTCGGCCGACGTAATCACCACATGGCGGGGAACGTCCATCCCCCACTTCTTCAGCAACTCCATGCCAGGACCTTCCAACACTTTTGCCACAGTAACTCCTTTGTCAGCCCTGTCTGACGCGGAAGGAAATGGGGTTCAGCACCGAAGACGCGAAGGCGGCGGGGCGCATCACTGGCGCCGCGAGCCCCTCACCTCGGAGACGACCGTCCATATGCGTGTCGGGATGAAAACGCTTAGCTGCGAACGCCGGCCCAGCCCAGATTCGAATCGAGTTGCTTGTCCGGGTGGATTTTCTTGGCTTTATCGAACAGCGTTTCTTTTGATTCGGGATGCTTGGGATCGGGCACGCAGCAATCGGGAACGGGACAAACCGCCGCGCACTGGGGCTGGTCAAAATGACCGACGCACTCGGTGCAACGATCGGCCGAAATAATATAGACGTCTTTTCCGTTATTTTCGGAGACGTAGAGGCCCTTGGACTCCGCTTCGGCCTTATTCTCGAAAATGGCTTCGTTGGGACATTCAGGCAGGCAGGCCCCGCAATTGATACACTCAGCAGTAATCAGCAACGACATGCGACTCCTCCTCTGGCATCAACAACGTGATGGAACAATAATGACCGACGGCTCTGATTTCTCTGATGTTTCCCCTGCTCTTTTGTCCACTCATCTCAGTATTTAGAACTTGCATTATACCGTGCCATTCCCCCGGATTGTCAAGGGAAAATCCGGAGCTTTTGATCCAAGCAGCCAATAAATTTTGGGCACACCAGCCCCCGCCCATCCCCCTGAATCTCATTGCCGATCACCTACGGAATGTACTAAGCTGGAGCTCCACCTTGGGAACCTGGAGACACCCCTTATGATCAGCCTGGAAGAGGTCCAGCAACGGCTGACGGCCGTGAAGTGCCCGATTTGCAAGCAATCGGGCTTTGCCATCCATCCCCGCGGCCAGGAGAGTTACACCGACCTGAGTTACAAGGCCCGGTGCAATCAGTGCGCCTACATGTTTCCCGTCAGCATCCCAACCAAATCGCTCCATCTGGTCGATCCGGATACGGCGCAATGGGTGATGGGGTTGCCCTGCCCCGACTGCCAGGAGGTCGGCACCCGCCTCGATTTTCGCTGCATGACCAGTGTCCGGGAGAGCATTGCGTTTGTCACATGCAACGCCTGCAAGCATCCCTTCCAGGAACTCGCCCCGATGGAGGCGTATGAGTAATCTTGCTCTCACGATGCAAATGTGTTAAAGAATCGGCGTGCAACCGGACACACAAAAGTCGTTGGCCCAAATGGCCGCCGCGCTGACGGAGCTGAACCAGGCGCTGCAAGCCGAGCTGATCCAGATGCAGCAAGCGGGGCTCCCGGCGTCGAAGATCGAGCACGTCAAAGCCGGTGTGCGGGCCATACAGGATTGCGGCAACATGCTGCTGATCTGGTCGGACTACATCGCCCGGGGCGATTTGTCTGACCCGGCCGAGCAGCTCGATTCCGAAAAGGACTTGTTCCCTCGATAAATACCGCAGAGCCCAGTCCGGGTTCCGTGGTCAATCCCGGATGCCCGCTCGACGAACGCGAACCCCCACACTCAACACACGGAGACAGGATGGCGGAGATAACGCTCGCAGAAGCCCGTACACTGCTGGAGCTGGTGATCGGACCGGAGGAGGTCGTCGCCAAGGCGTCGGAATTCAAATTTGAAGACGTCAAAACGTTGCTGAAACACAACAAGCTCTCCGCCGTGCCGCCGCTGCCGTCCAAGGACAACATTCTCAAGGCCAAGGAACAGAAAAAAGCGCTGATTTTCAGGGTCGGCCGCGATGGCGCCGGGAAGGAATTGACCCTGACCGCCCTGAAGGAACGGTTCGGCCCGCTGATTTACTCGTCCTGGTATGTGAAACCGCCGGCGCCGTTCTCCATCGAGCCGATCCACACCGGCTGGGCGCTCGTCGACCTCGACATCCTGCCGGGATCGGCGGACAAGACGTATGACGAGCAGGAAGCCCACGCCAAGGAACAGGGCGTCCGGCTGAAATCACCGGCCGCCGACGCCTACGATCTGCTCGTCGCCTACAAGGTCACGGGAAAATTCTTCCGCGCCTCCCCCATGAATGCCCGCACCGGCGCCACGTTCAACGGCGAACCGATCAAAGTGAGCGACTTCGACAAAGCGGGCTTGTGCATCTCGACCGGCTGGGGGAAAACGGTCAAACACGTCGAAATCGGCGCCGCGACCGAGTTGCTGCTCTAGCCCGCCAGATTCAAACAAGCGCGCCGGAGCGCGCGAGCGAATTGACAAACTTTCCGACGCTATGATAGCGTGTCACGTTTAACCGGAGGGAAGCATGGAGGCGAAAATCAAGGCAGGCGCGCTGTACCGGGAAACGGACAAGCAGGTGAAATTTCCTCGGATTATCCGAGTCAAGAAACTCGCGGACCTCGGCCCGCTGACCTATGTCTATTTCATGGCCGAAAACCAAGCGGCCCAAGCCATCCACCCGAACGGCGGCTTTCTCCCCATCGACAACTTCCTGCGTGTCTGGGAACCGGTCAGCGAGGCCGGAGCTAAATATTCTGGTAGAAGTGGTCCAGCTTAGACTTATCGTCGGCTGACATCTCGTCAGCCTTTTTGCCGCCGTTCCCCTTCAATCCCGTCCCGACCACCGTATGAGCAGGCGAGATCTTCTTGATCCCGCCGATCACCGTCTCGACGATCAGCTCCACGGGCATCGACATCCCGCCGAAGACCCTGGGGCCGCCGATGATGAGCGGAACCGGGTTTAGCTCGCCATAGAGCGCCGCTTTGACCTCTTTGGCCATCCAGCCCACATAGTTGTACTCCGGGCAGACGATCAACTTGGCCTTGGCGCAGGCAAGTTGCAACTCCCGGGTGGGAAATGGGCGAAGTGAGCGGATTTTCACAATCCCGGCTCGAATCCCCTGCTCAGCCAACAAACGCACGGCTTCGCGGGACTGGGCGGCGGCCGATCCCGACGCCACGAGCAACACCTCGGCGTCCGTGTCCTGCGCCTCCAACAATCCGCCCATGTAGTAGTTGATGTACTTCTTGGCCCGCTCCGTGGCGCCCCAGACTTCCTGCTGCCAGACGTTATGGATGTTGTAGGACATGAAGTTGCTCTTTTGCACCGGCGCGTCTCGGGACAGGCGCGCGGGCGGATTCTCCGCATCGAGCACCGGCACGGCGCCGTGATAGGCCTCCCGGGGCGGGAGCTTGATGTCCTTGGGCGGCATCCAGACGTAGCCGCGGGCGTGCGTCACAAAGAAACCGTCATAGGCGATCCCGACGGGCAGCGTCACATCGTTGGCCTCTCCGATCAGGAATCCCTTGAGGATGAAATCGAACACGTCCTGCTGATTCTCGGCATGGAAGAGGATCATGCCGCAATTGAGGAGATAGGTGATCTCAATGTTGTCGGGCTGAATCGCCAGCGGCGCATTCACCACCCGGCAGGTGAAGATTGCCACCAGCGGGAGCCGGTGGCCCGGCCAGGAGGCGATCGGCTCGATGCCGCGCAGCGTGCCGGGACCCGCCGTCGCCGTAAAACAGCGAACGCCGGCGCGCGAGGCGCCCGCCATCGTCGACATGACGCCGTACTCTTCTTCACCGCGATAATATTCCTTGACGTAACCTTCGCCGTAGAGGACGCCGATCAACTGCATCGTTTCGCTCTGGGGCGTAATGGGATAGGCGATGGAAAAGTCGACATTGGCGCGACGAACCGCTTCCTTGCCCGCCTCGCTGCCGGTAATGAACGACCGCTCGCGCGGTGCCTCGAAAAAGAAATACTCCGGAGTGACGACCCGCTGTTTTTTCGCCTCGGCGTGGGGATCCTTGCCGACCTCCACCTTGATGGGGGCCGCCGTGCTGATCACGTCGCCTTGGGGATTGGTCTTCTGCTCGGGTTCGTGCTCGCTCATTATCGTCTCCTCCCAGCAACCGCAGATTAACTAGTGGGCGCCTTCCGGCCGTCCCAATTCGGGGGGCACGCCGACCGCCTTCGCCATCGCGAAATTTTCTCCCGTACGGGCCGATTCCACGAGCTTGGCCCATTCTTCCGGCGTGTGAACGACGATTCGCTTGTTATCCACCGGCCCGTAGCCCCCGGTCGGCGCCACCATCGGCGCCGGGATATTCATCTTCTCCCGCACCCGTTTGATCACGCCGGCCAGCTTCCACAGTTTGGCCGCGTCGCAATCTCGGACGGTCAGCATGGCGTCTTCATGCCCCTGCTCGGCG
>CAZJRH010000394.1:0-2906 GCA_964548215.1 uncultured Nitrospirota bacterium | reverse complement strand
ATGAACCGGCTCGCCCAGTTTCTCCAGCGCAATGACCAGCGGATCGTCGCCGCGCAGCAGCATCCGGTGATCAAGATTGGCGTCGATCCACGTCTTCATCACCCGGCCGATATCTGAAAAATCCTGCACCATGCCCTTCGCATCCAGGCGGTCGGCAGACAGCTCAATTTCCACTTTGCCGTTGTGGCCGTGCGGGTGGCGGCACTTGCCATCGTAATTCATCAAACGGTGGCCGTAGCAAAAGAAAACCTGTTTGGTCACGGTGTACATGTTTGGCCTCTCAGGCGATGAGCCGGCCGCCGTCCACGGGCAGCACGGCGCCGGTGATAAAATCGGAACCTTCCACCAGAAAAATGACCGCGCTCGCCACGTCCTCGGGCGAGCCGATCCGCCGCAGCGGCGTGGCGGCGATGACACCCTTCTGTTCGTGCTCATCGATATCTTCGGGCAGCAACACCGGGCCCGGCGCCACCGCATTGACCTGCACGTCGGGCGCCAGCTCCAGCGCCAGCGCCTTCGTCAGCGCGATGACGCCCGCCTTTGAGACACAGTAGGGCAGATAATTTTTATAGGGCCGCTCGCCTGCCCAGTCGGCGAGGTTGATGATCTTGCCCGACCGCTGCGCCTTCATCTGATCGCCGGCCGCCTTGGCGAAGAGAAACGGCCCCTTCAAATTGGCGTCAAGCGTTTCGTCCCAGACCTTCTCATTGAGCGCCGCCCACGGCGTTTTGGGAAAGGCCGCCGCATTGTTGACCAGCACATCGAGACGGCCGAAGGTCTTGATCACCTGCTGCACCGCCGCCGTCACGTCGGCCGCGCGCATGGCATCCGCCTTGATCGCCAGCGTCTTGCGGCCCATGGAAAGTATCTCCTGTGTCACCTGTTCGGCCTCAGATTGAGAGCTCCGATAGGTAATCACCACGTGCGCGCCCCGTTTAGCCAGCGCCAAGGCGATGCTGCGCCCCACCCGTTTGGCCCCGCCTGTGACCAGTACGATGCGGTCTTTCAGTTCCATGGCATCAGGGTTTTCGCACGTCATACCACATGAAGCCGACCGCCTGGCGATCCTTCAGGACGCGAAACGGCCGGTACCACCAACGGAGAAACAATTTTACAAAGAGCCAGTCGCCATATTGGTCGAACTTCCGCGTGGAGGTAATAATGTAGGCCGAGCGCAAATTGCAGAAATACTGCCCGTGGCGTTTAGCCCAGCGCTTGAGCTCCCAGACCACCTTGGCGTCTTCGCCGGCATAGAGCGCCGGATCGAATCCACCAACGGCGTCGAACGCTTCGCGCGTGGCGTAGATGACGCCGGCGCTCAACCCCAGCACCAGCCCCGACAACCAGAAAAACGCAAAGGTCAGCGCGATCCCCACCGACCAGCGGTCAGGCCTGACCGTCACCACGCCGCCGCCCGCGAACCGGCCGCCCTCCATGGCCCCGGCGATGGCCGCAAGCAGGTTCGGCGAGGCGACATTATCGGCATCAATGAAGATCAGCACCTCGCCCCGGGCGGTCCGGGCGCCGGCGTTGCGCGCCGCCGCAATCCTCCGCTCCGCTTCGGTCACCACCACGGCGCCATGGCTGCGCGCGATCGAGGCCGTCTCGTCGCTGGAGTTGTTATCCACCACGATCACTTCCGCCTCGTGCCCGGCGCCCAGTTGCCGGCGGGCGACCTCCAGCGAAGTAAGCAGACGCCCGAGATAGGCCGCCTCATTATAGGCCGGGATGATGACGGAGAGTTTCATTCACGCCCCGGCGATGGTGAGCCGGCCGATTTTGATCGTCGGGCTGGCCATACCGCGATGCGCGGGCAGATCGTTGCCGATCGCGTCGATCTGCTTGAGCATGTCGCGCAGGTTTCCGGCAATCGTCACCTCTTCGACCGGATAGGCCAGCTCGCCGCGCTCGATCCAGAGACCGGCCGCCCCCTGCGAATAGTCGCCCGTGGCCAGGTTGATCCCGAAGCCGATCAATTCGGTCACATACAACCCGCTGGGCACCGAGGCGATGATCTCCCGCGCCGTAAACGTGCCGGGCAGCAGCCGGAAATTGGTCGGCCCCACGCCGGGCGAATCGCCCACGCCGCGCGTGGCGTTGCCGGTCGGCTGCAGCTTCAACTTGCGCGCGGTATAGCTGTCCAGCAAATAGCTCTTCAGCACGCCCGCCTCTATCACCAGTTTTTGGCGCGTCGGCAGTCCCTCGCCGTCGAACGGCTTGGAGCCGCTCTCCTGCGGAATGGCGCCGTTGTCCTCAATCGTCACCGACGGCGCCGCCACCGGTTGCCCCAGTTGATCGACCAGAAACGACGCGCGCCGATAGAGCGCATAACCGGACAGCGCGGAGGCGATGATGCCCAATAATTGGGCGGCCGTTTCGGGATCGAAGACGACCGGCGCCTGTTGCGTCGTGACCTTTCGCGCCCCCAGCCGGCGCAGCGTCCGTTCGGCGGCAATGCGGCCGATCTCCTCGGGCGACTGCAGGTGCGCCAGGTGGCGGCCCGAGCTGTACCAGTAGTCCCGCTGCATCTGGCCGTCCTGCATGGCGACCGGCGTGACCGACAGCGACGTGCGGGTCGCCCGATAGGAGCCGACATAACCGTTGCTGGCGGCGTACCAGACCGTCGACGCGCCGTAATCGCAATCGGCGCCTTCCGAATTGGTGAGACGCGGATCGGCGCCCAGCGCCGCCGCTTCGGCCCGCTTGGCCAGTGTGACCCGTTCGTCGGCGCTCATCCGGGTGGCGGCCTCATCCCACAAATCCAGGTCGGGCGTCTCGGTCGCCAGCTCCGCTGTATCCGGCAGGCCGGCAAAGGGATCTTCGGCCGTGACGCGCGCCAGCCGGCAGGTGAGCCCCACCAATTGGATCACGGCATCGGCGGACAAATCCGATGTCGAGGTCGAGGC
>CAZJRH010000393.1:0-4069 GCA_964548215.1 uncultured Nitrospirota bacterium | reverse complement strand
CGGCCATCTGGCTGCGGGCCGAATTGGCCACGCAGAGAAAGAGCAGCTTCATGTTAACAGCAGCCCTTGGCGCTCTTTGACGCCGGGTCGCAGCGGACCCACTCATATGTCAGCGCTGCCAGCGTCGCGCCGACGCACGGGCCGACGATGTAGATCCACAACCCATCCCATCGGCCTTCGAACAGCGCGGGCGCCAGCGAGCGGGCGGGATTCATCGACGCGCCGGTGAGCGGCCCGCCCAGATAAGCGCAAACGGCGATCATGCCCCCGATCGCCAGGCCGGCCGATACACCCTGAGCCCGGCCGTCGGTCGCCACCGCCGTGATGACGAACATCAAAAGAAATGACAGAAGCAGCTCCAAGCCCAGCGCCGGGGCGGGCCCAAGCGTGGGCGTCGTTCCTCCATAGCCGGTTCCGACGGGGAGGAGCAGGTGCAGCAGCGAGAGCGCGAGCAGCGCCCCGCCGATCTGCGCCGACCAGTAGGCAGCCACTTCCCTCGGTGGAAAGTGACCGGCCACGGAAAAGGCCAGCGTCACCGCGGGATTGAAATGGGCGCCGCTGATGTGGCCCACCGCGTAAATCATGCAGGCCACCACCAGACCGAACACCGCCGGCACGGCCGCGGGGGCGATGGCACCAGGCATCCGCTCGAGCACCATCAAACTCCCGCAACCGGCAAACACCAGCGCAAAGGCGCCGATCAACTCGGCGCCGGCCTTGCGAGCTAGCCGCAACAGGCGGCCGTCTCGGTGACAGGAAGCTGTTCGTGGACGTAAAACAGTTCCCAGGCATGGCCGTCGGGATCGGTCGCCCAGGCCTTGTCCTGCCGGGCGAAGCAGCAGTCGGTGTTTTTTTCGACCCGCTTGACCAGCCCCTTTTCGGCCAGCTCCTTATGCCATCGCTCGAATTCCTCCGGCGAGTCGGCCTCAATGCCAAAATGGGAGACCTGGCTTAAGGGTCCCTCTCCCGACTGCATGGCAAAATTGAGCGGCGGATCCTGGAGGTCGAACTTGGCGTAGTTGCTGTTCTGTTTTTGCGGCGCTGTGCCGAACAGTTGCTCGTAGAACTTCACCGATTCGGCGACATTGCTGACGTTGAGTGAGACATGGACGCGCATGGGTTTCTCCTTTTATTTGCATTCTCCTGTTTCAAAACAATTCAAGAGCTGACACTCTCGCAATGCCTGCTTGCCCTCGCCGCAGGCCTCGGTCACCTCGGCGAGTGACCGCTTCATCTTCCGCAGGTCGCGGAGTTTTTGCTCGATTTCCCCGAGTTTGGCATCGGCCCGGCGCTTCACGTCCGCGCAGGTGGTGCGCGGGTTGGTGTTCAGCTCGAACAGGCCCTTGATCTCCTTGAGCGTGAAGCCCAGCTCCTGGGCGCGCTTGATGAACCGGATCCTCCGGGCGTCGTCCTCCGCATAGCGGCGGAAGCCCGTCTGGGCCGGGGGTTTTTTGATCAGCCCCTTCCGTTCGTAGAAGCGGACGGTTTCGACGCCGACACCGGCGGCGCGGGCCAGTTTCCCGATGGTGAAGGGCGCCATGGCCATATAGTACACTCTGTACTAAGGTACGGAGTCAAGGGGTTTTTGGCGGGCACAAAACGGGGGCGAAGGGTTGATCGGGCGGCGGTCTCAGGCCGCGCGCGCCGTTGCCGCTGTTGACATCGGGCTCGGGCTCTGCCAATTTATGGAGAGGAGTTTCAAATGCCGTCGGACGGGGATCAGGGACTCGAGTTCGTCACCATTGAGCGGTTGCTGGCGTATGGGGACGCGCTCGTGCGCTGCGCCCGCGTGGACGGCGCCGAACTGCCGCCCCCGCCGGCGCCCCCGCCGGCCGATCGGGCGGCACGGGCCGCGTCGGCGACCGCGGCGCTTGGCCGCTTCGTGGAGCGGGTCCGGGGCGGCCTGCCCGACGCGGCGGCTTATCGGGCCGCGCGGCAGGCGCTGATCGATAACGACTGCGGCGGCGACTCGCTGATCTTCTACGCGGCCTGGAATCGGGTGCTCGCCGAGGGAGGGCTGGCGCCGCTCTATCAGGCGCCGATCGGCCTGGTGCAGAAACCCGCCCCGCGGCGTCCCGTGGCCATCGTGCCGCGGGCCCATCTGACGCCCCAGCTCGTCGAGGGGCGGATCGTGCTCGACCTGGGCGACGAGCGTTTCTGGCTTCTGCCGCGGGATCTGTCCGGCCGCACGCTGCTCTTCGCGATGCGCCACGGCATCTCGCGCCATGAAAGCGGGACTCTTCGCGTCGGCCGCCGCCTGCCCAACGTCCTCGACCAGGAGCGCGGCGTCCCGAAGGCCGATGCGCTGGGCGGGGCTTTAGCCCGGATGCTCGGCATTGTCGGCCGCCAGCTCGACTTCCTGCAGGTGCCCAACTATCTCGATCCCCAAACCTTCACGCATCGGATCAGCCGCAGCCCGAATACGCGGCAACTCTTCGACCGGGTGACGGCGGCGCTTGCACCCTCAGGGGTGCTGGCACCCTCTGGCGGCCGGACCTCGGCCGATCCGCAGCCGGAGCCCGTGCTGGAGTCGCAGGATTTCGGCTGGGCGACCGGCGTGACCAAGCAGGCCGAGGCGGAGGAGGCGGCGCGCTGCTTTGGGTGCGACGTCAAGACGGCCAAGCGGCTGCTCAAGCACCCGCTCTACTGTTATCCGGACGGCCAGTCGTTTTTTGATCTCTACATCGACGTCATCGACGGCTTTCACCGGCTGGCGGCCGGCCTGCAGGGCGGCGTGGTCTGCCTGTACACCCACAGTTCCATCCTGCGGGCGCTCGTCTGTTTTCTCGATCCGCGGCCGTTTCACGAGGCTTTCACGGAGTTCGGCGATTATAAGGAAGGGCAGGACAACGCCGTGCTGCTGGCCTTCGAGCACGGCCAATTCTCGGGTTACTCCACGGCCGTCGGACGCTCGGCGCGGGAGCAGGCGGCGCGCGAGGCCTGGGTGCAGGCCGAGCGCGTGCGCTTGGATCGCGTCACGCTGCGGCCGCGACAGCTCCGGCAACTGGTGGCGTTGGTCTCGGGCGGCGATTTCGCTGGCGCCGGCGCCGCGCTCAAGGAATTAAGCGTCGCGGGCGAACGGCTCGGGATCCGTGTCCACTTCGCCAAGCACGGTTTTCTCGGCCTGGCCAATAATTGGATCGAGCCGGTGCCCGAGCATGTGACGCGGGGCATGGCGAGCACCGCGAGCAGCCCGATCGGCAGCAGCCGGTTTGAAGAATTCAAAGAGGAGCAGGTGCAGGAGATCGCCGCGCGCCACCTGCGGCCCTATCTGGAGGACGGCGCCCTGGTTGTGCTGGGCGGGGACGGCAGCCTGCGCGGCGCACGGGCGCTCTTCGAGCAGTTCGGGGTGCAGGTGATCGGCCTGCCCGGCTCGATCGACAACAACATCAACGGCACGACCGCGCTCGGGTTCCATTCCGCCGTCGGCCTGGCCAATTATTCGCTGGAATCGCTCAAGGCCACCAGCGCGGCGATGGGCAGCATCTTTTTCGTGGAGGTGATGGGGGCGGGCTCGGGCCACCTGGCGCTGGCCTGCGCCTATCAGGCGCGGGCCGAGGGTGTGCTGGTCAACGAGCACCCCGACCCCGACGCCTACATCGATGAGGTCATTCTGGGGACGCTCAAGCGCAGCCTGGGCGTGCCCAACAAAAGCCATCTCTTCGTCGTCGCGGAAAAGACGCCGCACCGCCATCATGCCGCGGGCGGCGTGCACGGCTTGAGCGAATACGTCGCCGGGACGATCGCGTCATGGCCCCAGTTGCAGGTCCGGCAGGGCGCTTATCCGCTGCACGCGGCCATCAAGGTGACGATTCTGGGCCACACGTTGCGCGGCGCGCCGCCGACGCCGGAGGACAAAACGCTGGGCCAGTATCTGGCCAACGAGGCGATCCGGCGGCTGGTGGAGCGGCCCGAATCGGTCGTCGGCTGCCTGCTCGCGTCGAATCACGCCGGCCTGGCGGAGCCGATTCCCCTGCATGCGGTCGGGCCGAAGCCGTTCGACTGGGAACTGTTCGCGCGCATGCACGGGGCCGAGCCGTCCGCTTCGGCCCCGCCGTAAAACGCGCAC
>CAZJRH010000392.1:0-2210 GCA_964548215.1 uncultured Nitrospirota bacterium | reverse complement strand
CGCGCGGCCCCCGATCGATCCGGCCGGCCGCGTGGTGATCGTCGTCGATGATGGTGTGGCCACGGGCGCCAGCATGGCGGCGGCCTTGCGCGCTGTGCGCGCCAAAAATCCGACCAAGTTGGTCGCCGCGACCGCGGTCGCGGCGCCGCCGGTGGTGCGCATGCTGGAAGCCGTGGCCGATGATGTGGTCATCTTGCAGATCCCACACTCTTTCCATGCCGTCGGGCAATTTTTCGAGGAATTCCCGCAAGTTTCCGATGAAGAAGTGATCGCGATGCTGGCGACTTCATAAACACTCCATGAACACCAAATATCGTTGATGGCGCGAGGAAACCCATCCATTTTGTGCGCCGGGCCTGTTTTATCTTGACATGCCCTAGGGCCTGTGATAGAAGGAGGGGCTTTGCGGGAGAAATTTTACAATTTCGACTGGAAAAGCGTGTTCCGTCATCGTAGAATACCAAGCGGGAAAAGGTCGTCTCAGATCCGGATCACCTCACGGATCGGTGGAAGTTTCTTCGCGAGTTGATCCTAAGTAGAGCCTGATGAATCACATTTCCGTCCAACAAAGGGGTCGTCGAATGAAGCGCATGCGCCTGCTCGCCACCACACTGTTCACCCTCCTGTTGTTCGCGCCCGTGTCCGGCGTCCACGCCGAAGGCGTCGATCACAGCCAGCATGCCCAACATGAGCACATGGGCGGCCCGGGCCAGATGAGCCCGGCGGAGGAGCAGTTTTACCAGGAGCGGGCGCAGGAGAAATCACAGGCGACGGCCGAGACAGCGCCGGAAGGCGTGGTCTATCAGCCGGCCGGCGTGGAGATGTTGAACAAACTCACCGATAAGCTCAATAAATCGATTGATGAAGCGGGCGGACAGCTCGGGCAATATGTGTCCGGTTCCGAAGCGCATGCCGTGATGCAGGGGCGGCTGCTGAAAGTATCGAATGATGAGGCGGTCGAACAGGGCGGCCGCTGTCCGGCAGGCATCCCGGTCAAAACGTTTGACATCACGGCGTTGAATGTTGAGATCACCTTGAATCGCTTTTTTGAGCATTATCGCGGGTACCTGTACGTGCTGACCGAAGATATCGAGAAGCTCCGCGCGGAAGAGGCCAAGAACAAGGCGGCGCGCGCGAGCAAAGACGAATTTCCCAGCGCCGGCGTCTCGCTCGGGCTGCAGGGCGATCTGATTCAGCCGCTCGTCATCCGCGCCAATCAGGGCGACTGCGTGCGCATCACCCTCCGCAACGACACCAAGGGCGAGCTGAACCAGAATCCGGCCGAAGCCGAAGAGCCGGTGAGCATCCACATCCACGGCTCCAGCATGATCGTGAAGGCGTCGGGCAAAGCGGCCACGATGACGAACCCGGAAGCCGTGGTGATGCCGGGCAAGAGCCAGGAATTTGAATGGCATATTCCGTCGGACACGGCGGAGGGCGCCCGTCATTTCCACAGCCATGCGGTGCGCGAGCAGTGGGCGCTGGGTATGTTCGGCTCGCTGGTGGTGGAGCCGCGCGGCTCCAAATATCTGAATCCGTGGACCGGTCAGGAACTCAAGAGCGGCTGGATGGCGATGATTCAGGATCCCAATGGGGCCGACTTCCGTGAGTTCGCCATTTTCTATCATGAGAACGGTAACGAAGTGTTTCCGATTTTGAAACGGGACGGCGACAAACTGCTCCAGCGGGATCCGATGACCGATACCTACCGCCCGGGCGGCCGGGGATTGAATTTGCGCAGCGAGCCGCACGGCACCCGGTTGGCGCTCCAGCAGCAACGGCATGGGATTCATGACGAATCACAGGCCTACGGCTCCTACACCTTCGGCGATCCGTCCACGACGGTGCCCCGATCGTATCTGGGCGATCCGGTTAAATACCGGATGATGGGCGGCGCGGAAGTCGTGCATTCCCACCATCTCCATGGCGGCAGCGACCGTTGGCCCCGTTCGCCTGAGGCCGTGACGAAAGCGGAATTTAATTTTGCCGCGACGGCCAACGGCACCGGCCCGGTGAAGTTCCCGCCGATCCGGACCAGCTCGGAACGTCTCGACGTGCAGGCGATCGGCGCGGCCGAATCCTTCAATCAGGTCATTGAGTGCGGTTCGGGCGGTTGCGCCTATGGGGCCGGCGACTTCACCTTCCACTGCCATATTCCGCAGCATTACGTGACCGGCATGTGGGGTTTCTGGCGGGTGTATAACACGTTG
>CAZJRH010000391.1:0-2317 GCA_964548215.1 uncultured Nitrospirota bacterium | reverse complement strand
GGCGGGCCCCTGATCATCCAGGCGGTGATTCCGGTGCGCCCCGGGGAGCGGGAACCCTCCCTGACGAAGCGGATTCAAGAGCAGGAACATCGCATTTATCCTCGAGCGATCCAGTTATTCGCCGAGGGCCGGCTGCAGGTCGCGGGGCGGACGGTCCGGATCAAGGGATTGAGCGCGGTCAAGGACGCGGCGCTGATTTATCCGCCGCTGACGGGATGAAGCAACGATGACCTGTCCATTATGCGGCTATCTCCAGCCCGACGACGTCAAAGAGTGCCTGCAGTGCCACACGCCGATGGCCCGGAAGGCGCCCGACTGGCGGGTGAATCAGAATGCCCCCGGCGAGGAGACGGACACGATCGCGCGGATCGAACGGCGCCGGCGCCCGCGTCCCCGCGAACGCACCGTGGCCAAGGAACGGACGCAGGAGCGTTCCGTCGCGCACGACCGGCGGCCGGCCGAGGAGCCGCGCAGGCCGGTGATCGTGCGCAACGAGACGGTGGTGGACAAGGAACCGGTCGTGCACAGGGAGGCGGCCGTGCAGAAGACGGCCGCGCGGTACGAATATAAAGAGACCGTGCGGCAGGAACCGCCACCGGCGGAGCCGTCGCGCTCGGGAGAGCTGGCCCCGGCTGGCTCATCGGTGACCCAGCTCGTCGACCGGCTGAAACAGGTGATTGTGACCACCACGCCGGATGTGCAGGGGCGCGACGTGACTGACTACAAGGGCGTGGTGACGGCCGGCGCCGTGGTGCGGCTCGGGGAACTGCGGCCCTATATCGACGGCATCGGGGACGTCGGCGCCCTGCGGTCGGCGCCGTTTTACGAGCAGTTGCGCAAAGCGCGCGACATCGCCATGACCGATTTGAAAATTGAAGCGGCCAAGCTCGGCGGCAACGCCGTCGTGGGCGTTAGCTTCCAGTATGAGCAGTCGCAAAGCACGGGGCAGTCCGACCGGTTGATCTGGATCATCGCCACCGGCACGGCCGTCCATCTGACCGATTGAGGGAGGCGCCATGCCTGAGACGTCGGATCAATTGAATCTGTCGACGACCCAAACGGTGAGGGGCAACGATACGGTCGAATTGGCGATCGCCTACGCCAAGGAGCGGCAATATGATGAAGCGCTGCACTATTTTCTGAAAGCGACGGCCTTCACGCCGAACGCGATGTCCTATTATGGATTGGCGCTGGCCATGCGGCGGCAACGGCTCGACGACGCCGTGGAGTTTTGCCGGCAGGCGATCGACCGGGATCCGATCCGGGCGGAACTCTATTACAATCTGGGCCAGGTCTACCTGGTGCGCGAGGAGAAAAAACTTGCCGTTCGGGCCTTCTGGCAGGGGCTGCGGGTGGATCCCAAACATCCCCATCTGATCGCCGCGGTGAAGCGGCTGGGTATGCGGCGGCGCCCGATGGTGGAGGGGCTGGCCCGCACCAACATGTTCAATCGCTATCTGGGATGGTTTCGTCACCGGGTGAAAAAGGTCGGCTGCTGATGAGCGCGCCGTTACATGATGACGCGCGGCAACGGGAGGAAGCCCGCCTGTGGGGACTGCGATTGCTGATGGATGCGGCCTGCGACCGGTTGCGCGTGGATATTGCCACTCCGCATGAGGCCATCGACCTGATTGTGGCGACAAAAGCCAGGGCGCTGAAACTGTTTCCGGACAAAGGCCCGCAGTTCGACCTGATCTATCTGCCCCGGCTGCTGCGGTTGGTCAGGGAACGCTGGGGGCAGCCGTTGATGCTGACCACCGACAAACCGGCGGGCATGTTGTTGCTGGGCCACGATAAGTAAACCGGAGATCCGGAGAAAGAGAAAACCCGGCGAGGCCGGGTTTTTTATTGCCCCGCAAAGCCCGGTACGATCGGGTCTTACGGGATGGCGGATGGACAACATCGGTAACGGTCGGGTAAAATTCCGCAGTCGTCGCAGATGGGGCTGTAGCTCAGTTGGGAGAGCGCCTGGTTCGCAATCAGGAGGTCGCCGGTTCGATCCCGGCCAGCTCCACCACGTTACATCAAATTTGTCATCATCGAACCGGCGCCTCGCATGGGGAGGTCGCTGGTTGCGCGAGAGGCATCGCGCATCACGAATGGAGGTCCCTGGCGGGATTTTTATGAGATGCGCGGTCGATCCCGGCCAGCTCCACCAGAAATAAAATGCCCGGCTTCGCCGGGCTTTTTATTTCTCCCCATGGACCATTGACGTCATTTCCTCACTGATTCTGTCCGCCCGCCGGCAGTGTGAAATACAAAGTGGCGCCTTCGTCCACCTTGCCCTCCGCCCACACCTCGCCGCCGTGGCGGCGGA
>CAZJRH010000390.1:0-16689 GCA_964548215.1 uncultured Nitrospirota bacterium | reverse complement strand
CAACGAGGCCAACCGGGAAGAAAACCGCGACGGCACCGACGACAACATCAGCTGGAACTGCGGCCCAGACAACTCATACGACGGGCCGACCACCGATCCGGCCGTCACCGCGCTGCGGGAACGGCAGAAACGCAACTTCCTCGCCACGCTGCTGTTCAGCCAGGGCGTGCCGATGCTCTGCGGAGGGGACGAACTCGGCCGGACCCAGCGGGGGAACAACAACGCGTATTGCCAGGACAACGAAATCAGCTGGTATGACTGGGAGCCGGGCCGGGAACGCAAGGAGTTTCTGCAGTTCGTCCGGCAGATCATCGCGCTGCGGAAACAGCACCCCGTGCTGCGCCGGAGAAAGTTTTTCCAGGGCCGGCGGATCCGGGGATCGGACATCAAGGACATTTCGTGGTTCTCTGCCGAGGGTCAGGAAATTTTCGACGAGGAATGGAGCGGCGAATCGGTTCGCTCCCTCGGCGTCCGGCTGGCCGGCGGCGCCATAGACGAGACGGACGAGCAGGGCCGCCCCGTCCGCGACGACACGCTGCTGATTCTCTTCAATGCGGATCATCGCCCCGTGCCGTTCGTGCTGCCGGCGCACAAACCGGGCACCCGGTGGCTGCTGGTGATCGACACCGCGCTCGAACCCTCCGAGCCGCCGATGCGGCTCGTCCGCGGAGGCCGGACCTATCAACTGCAGGACCGCGCCATGGCGCTCTTCCGGCTCGTCAGTCCAAGGAAGCGGCCGGGCATATCCACCGCGGCGCTTCTGCCCGGCGCGGAGCCGTCGTGAAACAACGGGGCAGCGGAGTGCTGTTGCATATCACCTCCCTGCCCTCACGTTGGGGCATCGGCGATCTGGGACCGGAGGCCTATCGATTTGCCGATTTTCTGGAGCAGACACACCAGAACCATTGGCAGTTGCTGCCGGTCACTCCCACGTCGGACGCGACGGGGAATTCGCCCTACAGTTCCGATTCCGCCTTCGCCGGGAATCCCCTGCTGGTCAGCCTCGACCTGTTGCGGGACGACGGCCTGCTCCAGAACACCGAGCTGGAAGCGCCCGAGTGCGCGCCGGACCGCGTCGATTATCCGGCCGTCGAAGCATTCAAGGAACGGACGCTGCGGCTCGCCTATGACCGGGCCGGCTCATCGCTCGACCGTTTGCCGGAATTCGGCCGGTTCCTCCAGACGCAGGCGCATTGGCTCGACGACTATGTGCTGTTCAAAGCGCTCAAAGACCATTTCAAGGGCGCGCCGTGGACCGAATGGCCGGACGACTGCCGGGACCGGAACGGGCCGGCGCTGCGCAAGGCCCGGGACCAGTTCGCGGAACGCGTCCGCCGCGAGCAATTCATCCAGTTTCTGTTCGCCAGGCAGTGGCAGGCGCTCCGGCGCCATTGCCATGACCGGCGCATCCAGATCATCGGCGACGCGCCCATCTACGTGCAGCACGACAGCGCGGACGTCTGGGCCCACCGGGACTTGTTCAAACTCGATCCTCACGGGAGGCCGGAGGCCGTGGCCGGCGTGCCGCCCGACTATTTCAGCGCCACCGGCCAGCTCTGGGGCAACCCGGTCTATCGCTGGGAGGCTCTGAAGCAGAGCCAATACCGCTGGTGGATCGACCGGATCGCGCACAACCTGGCCGCCTTCGACATGATCCGGCTCGATCACTTCAGGGGCTTCGCCGCCTTTTGGGAAGTGGCCGCCGGCGAACAAACAGCCGTGAACGGCCGGTGGGTCGAGGGGCCTGGGGCCGATCTGTTCAACACGCTCTTCCGCCGGTTCCATTCGCTGCCCCTCATTGCCGAGGATCTCGGCATCATTACGCCCGATGTCCGGGAGTTGATGCAACGATATGAGCTGCCGGGCATGAAGCTGTTGATCTTTGCCTTCGGCGAGGACGTGGCGCACCATCACTATGCCCCGCACAATTTCACCCGCCATTGCGTGGTCTACACGGGCACGCACGACAACAACACCATGCGCGGCTGGTGGCGGAAGGAGATGCAGCCCGAGGAGCTGCGCCGGCTGTCCGCCTACATCGGCCGCGACCTCACGGAGCACTCGATCCACTGGGAGATGATCCGGCTGGCCTTCCTATCGGTGGCCGACCTGGCCATCATCCCGATGCAGGACCTGCTCGGCCTCGGGGAAGAGGCCCGGATGAACCGCCCGTCGACCAAGCGTGGCAACTGGGAATGGCGGCTGGCGCCCCGGCAACTTACCCCGGCGCTGACCGCCAAGCTGTTGCACCTGATCCAACTCTCCGGCCGGGGATAGCGGGCGCCGTCACGACGAGCCCGCAGCATACCGGATCGATCGTCCCTCCTTGACACGCCCCATCGCTTCCCGGTACAGTGGCCCAAATCCGCCGGAACACGACCCGGCCCACACGAACAGGAGCCTCCATGGGACGCTTCATCCTCGCACTGACCGCAGTACTCGTCATGACCGGCGCATTGGCCGGCTGCTACAACAAACCACCCCAGGAACAGGCGCCGGCGTCGATCACCCGGTAACCGCCGTTCTCCGCAGAGCGGCGCGAGCCGCGCGGCATGCCATGATCCCGGCGATCGTGATGTCCGGCCTGTTGCTGTTACCGGCGATGGCAGCCGACGGGCCCTCCGGGCGGGCGGCCGAAGGGCCGACCGTCGCCGAGGAGGCCTATGCGCACAACCGCGACGGCATGATCGCCATGTCCAAAGCCCGGTTTGAAGATGCGATTGATGAGTTTCAAAAAGCAGCGGCCCTTGTGCCGGATTACGGCATCACCAAGCGCGGCCTGCGCTATACACCCAATTTCATGACCGCCTGGGCCTATGAAAAATTGGGCTTGCACAACGAGGCCTGCCGCTACTTTCAGCGCTTTCTCGAACTGGCGCCCGTCCAGTCGATGGAAGAAGAGAAGACCGAGCACGCCCATCTGTTTCTCGACCACCATTGCCCATCCGTGCCGCGACGATCCCTCCCGGATGAGGAATACGGCCTCTAACCGGACCACTGGAGCGTGATCATGTATTCGTATTCATCGTTTGAAATTCTCGTCTCGTTGATGTTCGGCGCCATCATCGGCCAGTTCGGCTACGGCGCCGGCGTGCTGTTGATCGCGGCCGCCGCCGTTCTGTGGGGCGGCGACGCCCTGCAAATTTGGATCAACGCGGGCGGGGCGACGTTCCTGGTAAGGACCGGCCTGATGACCGGGCTCGTGGCCATCGCCACGCACGTGGGCATTACGCTCTACAACAAACATTTCAAAGATGCGAGGCCATGAGCAAGAACCAATTTGTCGGCCTGGTACTGATCGCGATCGGACTGATCGATCTCGTCGCCGTGCCCACCATCATGGAGAAGGCCTGGCGCAAGGCCAAGCACCCGCCCCTCTGGGCCGACAGCCTCAACATGGTGATCCGGATCATCGGCATCATCTTCATCTTCTTCGGTATCTCCTATTATTTCTTTGGACAATTGGAGTAACACAGATGGCGCTGACCCCGCCCAAGCACACCACCATGCCCCCCAAAGAGAACGAGCGCACGCCGCGCTCCCATCAGTTAATGGTCACGCGGGTGATCGGGAAGAGCTGCCTCGGTCTCGGCTTCATCATTTCAATTTTCGGCGTCACCAACGCGCAGCCGGCCATCACCCGGACCGGCCTGGCTCTGCTGCTGATCGGCATCCTGGCGACGATCGTCAGCTTTGTGCACACCTTTAAACGCCACCGGCAGAATCGCCGGTGATCACCCCCACCCAGAGATAAGGAGCTACCCGATGGCCGAACCACGGATTGCGCAACGCGCCCCCTACGTCATGGAAGTCGACCCAGGCACCTATTTTTGGTGCCGCTGCGGCCAGTCGCAGAAACAACCCTTTTGCGACGGTTCGCACAAAGACTCCGGCTTCTCCCCGCAGGAAGTGGTCATCACCGAGAAGAAACGGGTCGCCTTCTGCGGCTGTAAGCACTCCGGCAATGCCCCCTTCTGCGACGGCACCCACTCAAAACTGCCGCGCTGAGCCAACCGACTGAGTACTCCCGGCGTCGTGGCGTCCGCCTTGAAATCAGTCATCACCCTACGCTAAGATACGGTCGCTTTTGACAGGAGGATTATCCATGCATTTGAGACCCTTGCAGGACTGGGCGCTGATCCGCCCTTCTGACGCCACCGGGCGCAGCCCGGGCGGCATCATCATTCCGGACAGCGTCAAAGAGAAACCCCAGGAAGGCACGATTATCGCCATCGGCGACGGCCGCTATAAGGAACCCGACGCCGGCAAAAGCAAGGACAAGGGCAAAGAGAAAACCTTTGTCAAAACCATCCTGAAGCCCGGCGATTTGATCGTCTACGAGAAATATTCCACCCGCAAAGTCGAGATTGAAGGCGAAGAGCTCGTGCTGGTACGGGAAGAAGACATCCTGGGGCAAATGAATTGACCATGACCGCGCTGCGCGGCATCCTCTTCTCGGTGATCGTGGGATGGGCGGCCCTTGCGCCGTTGGCCGACGCCGCCAGAACCGCCGACCATCTGTTGCTCTCAAAAATCATCTGGGGCATGCCGTCCGAGCGGGTGGCGCAGGTCCTCAAGCTGGACCGCAGTCAGTACACGGTGCTGCACGACCCGGTGGACATGCGCATCACCATCTACCAGATGGACGGCAAGCCGATCAATTTTCCCGAGTTTCGCGTGGTCTACCTGAATTTCAAGCCGGATGCGGGGCTCTTCAAGGTCAACGGCTTCTATCACGGCGCCATCGACGAGGCCGTGGCCGCGCTCAAGCAACGCTACGGCAATCCCGATGTGGTGAAACGCACCGCCCTGAGTCAGCTCTATCAGTGGGAATTCGAGGAGGCCGCGCTCTCGATCACCAACAATCAGTTCGAAATCGCTCCCAAATAGAATCAGGGGGAGATGCTCATCTCCCCCTGATAACCCCCATCGCCATACGGAATTCAGTCATAACCTCGCATGTCAAACCGATGCTCGGCTATCGTGTACGCTCCTTGGCGTTCCGTTGTCTGACAATCTCGTAAAGTACCACCGCCGTCGCGACTGACACGTTCAGGGAACTGACACTACCCCGTAACGGGATGGCGACGACCTGATCGCAATGCTGTCGCACCAGTTGCCGCAACCCCTTGCCCTCGCTGCCGGCCACCAGCACCGACGGCGGGGTCCAATCGACCGCCGTGTACTGATCGGCCGAGTCCGCATCGAGGCCGGTGATCCAGAAATTGGCTGCCTTGAGCGTTTCCATCGCCTGGACCAGATTGCCGACGCGAATGATCGGCAAATGGGCGGCGGCGCCCGCCGAGGCCTTGATCGCGGCCGGGGAAAGTCCCGCCGCCCGCCGCTCGGGAATCAGCACACCGGCCGCGCCGGCGGCCTCCGCCGTCCGGATAATCGCGCCGAGGTTGTGCGGATCCTCCACCTCGTCAAGCATCACCAGATAGGGCGACGAAGCGCTGTCTTTCAAGCGTTCGAGGAATTGGTCGAGCGTGAGATAACTCTGGGCGCCGAGCATGGCCGCCACGCCCTGGTGCTTGGTCGTGCCGGTGAGACGGTCCAACTGCTCGCGTGGTTCATAGCGAATGGCCGTGCCGGCGACCTCGGCCAGGCGGATTAACTCGTCGATCCGCTGGTCACGACGGCCGCGCAAGAGATAAAGGCGCTCGACCGGCCGGCCGGCCCGCAGACATTCCTGCACCGGATGCACACCGTAGATCAATTGCTCGGACATGGGGGATGGTTACCGTTTGACGCGCGTGGTGCCGTCGGGCAGGTCTTCTACAATCACGCCGGCTGACGCCAGTTGTTGCCGGATCTGATCCGATCGGGCAAAATCCTTCTCTCGACGCGCCCGTTCGCGCGCCTTGATCAGGGTTTCGACGTCGCCGCCGGCCCCCGCGGCGACAAACGACCAGGGTTGAAAGCTCCATTGGGCCGGCTCCAGCGCGAAGAGACCGAGCAGCTCGGCGCCGACACGGGCGAACGCCCGCCGGATGGCCGCGAGCACCGGGGCCTGACCTTCAGCGACAATATAGCGGTTGGCCTCCGTGATCAGTTGCTGGCACAGGGCCAGCGCGCCAGGCACATTGAGATCGTCATCCATAACCGATTGAAATTTTGCCGGAAAAGATTTCAGGAAAGATCGGATACGCCGGGTATGGGCAGTCACCTTCCCTTTCCGCCCCTTTGTTTCCACCTCACCCAGCCGCATCAGCATCGTGTAGTAATTGTCGAGCGCCGCCTTCGTCTGCGACAGGTGCTGGTCGGAAAAATCGATCGGGCCGCGGTAATGGACCGACAGGAGAAAATAGCGGAGAATCTCCCGTCGGGCCCCCGGGCTCAGGTGCGCCGGCATTTTCTCGAAGATCTCTTCGATCGTGAAGAAATTCCCCAGTGACTTGGACATTTTTTCCTGATCGATCGTCACGAAGCCGTTGTGCACCCAGAACCGCGAGAAGGGTTTCCCCGTCGCCCCTTCCGACTGGGCGATCTCGTTCTCGTGGTGAGGGAAGATCAGATCCTGCCCCCCGCCGTGAATGTCCAATGTCGGGCTCTTCAGGCAGGCCATGCTCATCACCGAACATTCGATATGCCAGCCGGGCCGCCCCTCGCCCCAGGGACTTGGCCAGGAGGGCTCGCCGGGTTTGGAGGCTTTCCACAAGGCAAAATCGAGCGGATTTTCCTTGCGTTGATCCACCTCCACCCGGGCGCCGGCCAGCAACTGGTCAGTGTTCCGCCGAGAGAGCTTTCCATACGGTGAAAATTTGCCAACCCGATAGTAGACGTCGCCGTCGACCGGATAAGCCAGTTTCTTCTTGATGAGCTTCCCGATCAACACGACCATTCCCTGAATATGTTCCGTCGCCTTCGGCTCCATATCAGCCGGTGTGACGCCTAAACGGGCCATATCCTGCCAGTAGGCGGCCGTATAGGTTTCCGCCACCACCTGCCAGGAGCGATTTTCCTGTCGCGCGCGGTTGATGATCTTGTCGTCAACGTCAGTGAAATTTTTCACATAGCGGACCCGGTAGCCCCGGAATTGCAGATAACGGCGCAAGAGGTCGAACACGATCCCACTGCGGGCGTGGCCCAGGTGGCAGCGGTCATAGACCGTCACCCCGCAGACATACATCAGGACGCGCTTGCCGCTCAGCGGGCGAAACGGTTGTTTCTTGCCGGTTTGTGTGTTGTAGAGGCGGAGCATCAGAGCTTCAGGAGCCCTTCCCAGCCCTTGAGCTCGTTCACGACCTGATAGTTGGTCAGATCAAGATGCAGCGGCGTGATCGAGATCATCCCCTGCTCGATCGCCTGGTGGTCGGTGTCGCTCCGCTGCTTCCAGGTATCACGATTGCCGCCGATCCAGTAATATTTTCTGCCACGAGGATCGATTTTCTCAACGATCGAATCCTCATCGAACACGCGCCGGCCGAGCGCGGTGATCTTGACCCCGCCGATCCGGGCAACCGGCAGATCGGGCACGTTGACGTTCAAGAGCGTGTCGTGAGGCAGGCCGTGCTCCAGGATCAGCGCCGCCAGCTTGGCTGCGATCCGGCAGGCGGCGTCCAACCCCTTCTTTCCCGGCCCGACCAGCGAGATCGCCATGGAGGGAATGCCCATCAACGTCCCCTCGATCGCAGCTGAGACCGTGCCCGAATAGGTCACGTCATCGCCGAGATTCTCCCCGCGGTTGACACCTGAGGCGATCAGTGCGGGGCGGCCGCCGACCAACCGCATTACGCCAAGATTCACGCAATCCGACGGCGTGCCGTTGATGCCGTAGACCCTGCGCTTCACCTCATCGACGCGCAGCGGCTTGTGGAGCGTCAGGGCGTGGCTGGCCGCCGACCGCTCGCGATCGGGCGCAACCACCACCACGTCGCCCAACGGCCTGAGCGCCGCCGCCAGCTTGTGCAACCCCGGCGCATGGACGCCGTCGTCGTTCGTGACGAGGATTTTAGGGGGGCTCATCGACTTTTATCGATCACGCAGTTCCGATTTCACCGTTTGGGGATCCCTCGCACAATGAAAAACCCCGACAACGATGATTTGATCGCCCTCAACCGTGAAATAAATAGCGTAGGGAAACCTTCTTAGGAGACGGCGTCGGAATTCGCCGTAGACCTTTTGACACAACATCGGATTGCGGAGGATTTCATTGGCGCCGGCATAAAACATCCGAAGGAATTCTTCACCAACCCCTGCTGACTTCACTTCGTACCAGACATAGCCGCCGATCAGATCTTCCTCAACTTCGGGAAGAAACCGCAGGGTATATGTCATTTCCTTTTTTCTACTCTTACCTGTAGCTCCTCAAGCGACAACAACTTCCCTTGCGCAGATTTATATTGCGTGAGCCTCTTGTCCAACTCCTCCCGGTGACTCCAAGGAACAGGCACGCCCGCTTCATCCGAGGAAATGGCATCCCACAAATCCTCAACCAATAGTATCTTTTCCGCCGCACTTAATTTGCTAATCTGAGGAATATCACTTATGCGCATGGGGCACCTCCTTTGTCATACGCAGCATTCGCTGCAGAGATTATTGCCTCTTTTCCCTGCTTCAAAACCTCGATTGCCTGCTCCCGGGTGACAGTGGGAAAATCCTCCAGAAAATCATCAAGGGTATCCCCACCCTCAAGATAATCCAACAACATTTGGAACGGCACGCGAGTACCCACAAACACGGGTGTGCCGCCCATGGTCTGCGGATCACTGTGAACAGCGGGCTTTCGTGTTTTCATCGATTGCCTCCCGCTTGATTATACCCAGTCCGCCACCATGAAGCAAAATGCCCCACCGCCAGCTTGTACAGCCTGCCGACCGGCACCTGCCCGCCGGCAGGCGGGGGCAGACCCCGGCAAATGGACAGCAGCGTCACAGATGAGAATGCCGGAACCCACAGATCCGTTTTACTTGTTGGATTGCCCTTGTGCATCAAACGCTGATTTCATTGCAATTTTAAAAAACAACTATTGATATCAAGCCCGTTTATCGCCTTATTAAAAACATCGTTTATTGCCTTCTCCCCCGAAGCATATCCCCATAAGTTAAATGCCTTCGCCCTTTCATCGACAGTGCTTTCACAGATAATCACATTGTCCTGACTCGCCCTTGCAACATAACCAGCTTCGCCAATCCAATTCCCAAAATTAAAATCTAGTTTAAACTTCTTAACAAGTATATCAATTACGAGTACTTTACCCTCATTCTTATCTCCGATTACGACTCCATTTTTGGCTAATCTTTCAGTCATTGCTGTTTGAAATATTTTCACGGGGTCTTGCTTGTCCCGTAACATCGGTTGATCTGGAAATGCGGCATATAACACCCCTAGAACCAAGTACCCCATAAATTTATTACCAACAGTTGGTTTGGCTCCTTCGCCTATTACTTCTTTATCAGTTCTTTCATCGGTGACGACAATAAGCACCTTTGCATTTGGCTTAGCAATTGATTCATTATTTACTACATAATTTATTGCCATGCCTTCAGTTGAAGCCCTATACTGCCGAGAAAACCCTGAACAACCAACAAGTAAAACTGGAATTAGGCCAACAATAAACATGCCGCATAATTTCAACGTTAAGCCATAACTCCTACCATTCATTTTTCAACCTCCTAAAAATCTACAAAAGTTGAGTCAGAATCTATACTGCACCGTTAGTTCAGCCACGTTGTCGGACAGACAACGTGTTTGCTCTCACTGCACTGGCACTCCATGCGGTGTCTTTTTCATACGACTAACCGTGTCATAATCCGTCATGGGATATATCGGCTCTGCTTTGGTAATTCCAGGAATTAAAGTTCCTGACGTATCCTGCACCCCGCGCTGTAAAACACCAAAGACCTTTCCGGACCCTAGAGAAAAAACCGGACCACCACTATTCCCATGAGTTGCAGCAAGCCCAAGCTGAAATCCCTCAAGCAGCTCCAGACTAACGTTCTGTGCCGGGATGATCGAGCTGATTACACCAGTGGCAAACGAACTCGTTACCGTACCAAGCTGTTCCTGCAGGTAGTTCCCGAGGGGGAAACCACAGGTGCCTATTTCATCACCTTCTGCAAGAACCCCGTAGATCTCAATTTCAAGCCACGGATAGCCTGACGAAAATGCCTGATGCGGCAAAACCCTAAGCATCGCCAGATCAAAATTGGTCTTTGCGATAACGTAATTAACTTCGCATGGGAAAACGGATAATTCCTCTCCTGATGGCTTCATTACATAAAATATTGCAAACGGGGTAATTGACCGAAAGGGGCGAAGTTTTTTGATGGGTTTTCCATTTTCTTCGATAGGAGCCTCTGCAATTTGTTGTTCGATAGGCTTTTCCATAAATCCTTCAATGACGTGACGGCAGGTAACAATCAAACCGGATGAGTCGATACAGAAACCTGACCCGATAACAGTAAACGGGTGTTTGGCTTCACCATTGTTCATCACCGCTATAGCAACGGTGGCTCGCTTGACACGTTCAAAAATTTCTCGTCTATTCATATTCATAAAATCTGAGCATTAGAACAGTGGAGCATTAGACTGCATTATGAGCAGTGTCCAATGTTCCATTGTCCACTACTCCAATGCTCTCAGAAATTTCCCGGCAGGGAAATTCTGGTTGGTCGGGACGACAGGATTCGACCGTGCACTGCACCGTTGGTGTTCTGTACCAACGGTGCAGAATTCCAATAATGCACGCCAGTGCCTACCTATCACGACAAATCCGTCGGTTCCGGGGACCGACAGTTAATACAAAAAGTATCGGGACGACAGGATTTGAACCTGCGACCCCTCCCACCCCAAGGGAGTGCGCTACCGGGCTGCGCTACGCCCCGATCAAGGTATGTCTTTTACCACATATGAAAGCGGCTTGTCTCAACTATCCGAGCTGGCCCTTGGCGGGCCGCCCCTTGTGCTCTTTCGGTTCCGTGGATTGCGTGAGCTTCACGATCTCCTGCAATTGATGCTTGAGCTGGCCGAAAAACAGGGATAAGTTCCGTTCGGTCTTGGGGCCCCGCCGCGTCAGCACCTTGCGGGCGCCGGCGATGGTCATGCCCTCTTCATAGAGCAGTTTCTTGATCTGCATCACCAGCTCGATATCCTTGCGCTCGTAGGTGCGCTGGCCGCCCCGGCTCTTCTTCGGGCGTAGGCTCGGAAACTCCGTCTCCCAATAACGGAGCACATACGCCTCCAGCGCGGTCATTTTACTGACCTCGCTGATTTTATAGAAGAGCTTGTTGGGATTGAATGCGACGTGCTTCATTGATCAGCGGCGTCACCGGTTGACATATTTCTTGAACACCTGGCTGGGCCGGAAGGTGACCACCTTCCGCGGCGTGATGCCGATCTCCTCGCCCGTCTTGGGATTGCGCCCTTTGCGGGCCCGCTTGTTGCGCACGACAAAATTACCGAATCCGGCGATCTTGACCGTCTCACCCTTCTGCAAGGTGCCCTTGATGACCGTCAGGACGAGTTCGACGATTTCCGACGCTTCCTTTTTTGAGATGCCGACCTTCTCGTAAATTTCGGTCGCCAGATCAACCTTTCTCACGCTTCCCTCCTTTCCGCCCCCGTTGGGGAGCGGATTTCTCCTGCAACAGCTTGTATTCGATGCTGTCCACCAACGCCTGCCAGCTCGCTTCGATGATGTTCTCCGACACGCCGACCGTCCCCCATTTGCGCTGGGCGTCCCCCGATTCAATCAACACCCGCACCTTGGCCGCGGTGCCGGCGCCGGCCGCCAGCACGCGCACCTTGTAGTCGAGCAACCGCACTTCCTTCAACTCGGGATAGAATTTCTCCAGCGCCTTCCGGATGGCGTTGTCGAGCGCGCTGACCGGGCCGTGCCCCTGCGCCGCGGTCCGTTCGATCTTGTCACCGACTTTCAATTCGATGGTCGCCTCGGAGATCGCCGGCTCGTTCTCACTCCGCTTCTCCACCGTGACCTTGAAACCGATCAGATCGAAAAATCGGCGATGGCTGCCGACCGCTTTTCTCATCAACAGCTCGAAGGAACCCTCGGCCCCTTCGAATTGATAGCCCTGCCCTTCCAGCGTTTTCAATTGTTCCAGCAGCCCGGCCAGCTTCGGATTGTTCTCATCGAGCACGACGTGATACTCGGCCGCTTTTTGCAGCAGGCTGCTCTTGCCGGCATAATCGGAGATCAGCACCCGTTGCCGGTTGCCCACCTGCTCCGGCCTGATGTGCTCGTAGGTCAACGGATTCTTCCGGATGGCGTGCACGTGCACGCCCCCCTTGTGGGCGAAGGCGCTCTCGCCGACGTAGGGCTGGTGCGTGGGCGGCTGCAGATTGTTGATCTCCCAGACGAAGCGGGAGACTTCTTTGAGCCGGCCCAGTTGGTCCTCGTCCAGGCAGGGCCGTTTCATCTTCAATTGCAGGTTGGGGATGATCGAGCACAGATCGGCGTTGCCGCAGCGTTCGCCCAGGCCGTTGACGGTGCCCTGCACCTGCGTGGCGCCCAGCTCCACGGCCATCAGCGTGTTGGCCACGGCCACGCCGCTGTCGTTGTGGGCATGAATACCCAGGGGCATGCGCGTCTCGGTGAGCACCTTGCCCATGATCTCGCGGATCTCCCACGGCATGGTCCCGCCGTTGGTGTCGCACAGGACTAAACGTTCCGCGCCGGCCGCCTCCGCCGCCTTCAGCGTCTTCAGCGCATAGGCCGGATCCGCCTTGTAGCCGTCGAAGAAATGCTCGGCGTCGTAATAGACCCGGCGGCCGTGTTTACGCAGGAAGGCGATCGTCCCGTCGATCAATTGCAGGTTGCGATCAAGCGTCGTGCCCAGCGCGTCGGTCACGTGCAGGTTCCAGCTCTTGCCGAAAATGGTGACAATTTCCGTTTCGGCGTCCAGCAACGCCCGGATCGTCTGATCGCGTTCCGGCTCCGTGCCGGCCCGATGGGTCGCCCCGAAGGCGACCACGGTCGATCGCCGAAGCGGCAGCTTGCGGACTTCCTGAAAGTAGAGAATGTCCTTGGGATTGGCGCCCGGCCAGCCTCCCTCGATGCAGTGGATGCCCAATTCGTCGAGCCGCTGCGTAATGCGCAGCTTGTCCTCGACCGAATAGGACACCTCCTCGGCCTGCGCGCCGTCCCTCAGCGTGGTGTCGTACAGCTCCAGCGCCGGCCGCGCCGCTGTGGCGCTTTTTTTCTTCACGATCGCTTCGTCCCCCCCAGCCCGAACGCCTCATGCAGCGTCCGCACGGCCAGCTCGGCGTATTTGTCCTCGATCACGCACGAAATTTTGATCTCGGAGGTGCTGATCATCATGATATTGACCCGCTCGCGCGCCAGCGCCTGAAACATCTGGGAAGCGACGCCGGAGTGGCTGCGCATCCCCACGCCGACGATCGAGACCTTGGCGATGCCCTCGGCCAGTTGCACGTCGCGGGCGCCGATCTCTTTGGCGACCTTCTTGACGAGCTCCAGCGCCTTGCGCTGCTCGTCGCGGGGCACCGTGAAGGAAATGTCGGTCGTGGTTTCCCCGCCTGCCGGACTGGCAGGCTGGCTGACGTTTTGAATGATCATATCCACCACGATATTCGCCTGGGCCACGGCGCCGAAAATCGTCGCCGCCACTCCGGGCCGGTCTGGCACGCCGGTCACGGTCAGCTTCGATTGGTTGCGGTCGCAGGTCACACCCGACACCAGCACTTTTTCCATTTCCGCACGCTCCTCCGCCACCCAGGTACCGGGACCGTCCGTAAATGCGGACTTCACCACGACCGGCACCCTGTAGGTCATCGCATATTCGACCGACCGCGTCTGCAGCACTTTCGCGCCGAGACTGGCCATCTCCAGCATTTCTTCGAACGAGACCCGGTCCAGTCGCCGGGCGTTTGGCACGATATTCGGATCGGCCGTGTAGACGCCGTCCACGTCGGTATAGATCTCGCACCGGTCGGCCTCGAGCGCCGACGCCAGCGCCACGGCCGTCAGGTCGGAGCCGCCGCGCCCCAGCGTCGTCACGTCCGACTTCCGGTCGATCCCCTGAAAACCCGCCACCACCGGCACCATCCCCTCCGCCAGCGTCTCGCGTAAACGGTCGCCGGCGATCGTCTCGATCCGCGCCTTCGTATGGCTGCTGTCGGTGACGAGGCCGGCCTGGCGGCCGGTCAGCGAGCGCGCCGGGCAGCCCAGCTCCTGCAGCGCCATCGCCAGCAGCGCGATCGTCACCCGTTCGCCGGAGGAGACCAGCAGATCCATCTCCCGGTCATTCGGTTGATGGCTGACCTGGCTCGCGAGCTGGATCAACCGGTCGGTCTCGCCTTTCATGGCGGAGACTACGACGACCACGTTGTGCCCCTCGGCGCGCGTCTTGGCCACCCGGGTCGCCACCCGCTTGATCAGCTCAACGCTGCCCACCGAGCTGCCGCCAAATTTTTGGACGATCAACGACATGTTATTGTTTGCGCCTCGCCGTCATCAGCGCGTCCGCTGCACAAAACGCTCGATCAACTCGTATCCCTCACGAATCACGACGCCGGTCGCTTCCGCGTCCGGCTCGCTATAGCCCCGGCCCGATCCATCTTTCGCCCCATGCTGATAGAGCAGATAGGGCACCGGGCCGTTGGTGTGCGTCTTCAAACGCACCAGGTTCGGATGGTCGGGCAGGATCAGGATTTTGTGCTCGCCGAAGGCCTTCACTCCCTCGCGGATCGTCCCGACGACTTTTTCATCGATCTCCTCGATGGCCTTGATCTTTTCCTCAAGATTGCCCATGTGGCTGGCCTCGTCCGGCGCCTCCACGTGCACGTAGACCAGATCGTGCTTCTTCAACGCCTGGACCGCATACTCCCCCTTGCCGCGATAATTCGTGTCCAAAAATCCCGTGGCGCCCGGCACATTGATCAGCTCGAACCCCGCGTAGACGCCCAGCCCCTTCATCAGATCGACGGCGGCGATCATCGACCCCGACAGCCCGAACCGGTCCTTGAATTTCGGCATCGTCGGCGCCTTGCCGTGGCCCCAGAGCCAAATCGCATTGGCCGGCAGCTTGCCCTCCTTGCGCCGCTCCGCGTTCAGGGGGTGCGCATCGAGCACCGTTAGGGCCGCTTCCATGATGTCGCGCAACAGATCGGTGCCGTCACCCTTGGGCAGATGATCCAGGACGGCCTTGCCGCTGATGTCGTGCGGCGGCGTGCACTGCAACAACGTCTTGCCGCCGATCCAGACCAACAGATGGCGATAGCTGACCCCGGAATAAAACTGAAGCGATTCACTGCCGATCTGGTCGTTGAGATCGGTGATCAGCTCCCGGGCCTCCTCCGTGGTGACGTGGCCGGCGCTGTAATCCTCCATCATCACCCGGCCGTTGAACCGATGAATGCCGGTCACGCTCTTGCCCTGGCTCAGCGTGACCAGGTTGCACCGGAAGGCGACGTCGTCCTTGTCCAAATGGACGCCGATGCTGGCCGCTTCCAGCGGCGACCGGCCCGTGTAATACTTCCTCGGGTCGTAGCCCAGGATTCCCATCTGCGTCACGTCGCTGCCCGGCGGATAGCCGTCCGGCGTGGTATGCACCAGGCCGAGCTCTCCCGCGCGGGCCAGCGCATCCATGTGCGGCGTCCTGGCGGCCTGCAGGGGCGTGCGGCCGCCGAGTTCCTTGATCGGTTCGTCCGACATGCCGTCACCGATGATAATCACGTACTTCATTGCGGCTCCTCGATCACGGTTAATAGCCCAGCACTTTCACCACGTCGTCAAAGTTCGCCTCGACCGTCACCGGCTTCTGCGAGACGGTCATGGCGACCTCGATGTCCTTCAATCCGTGGCCGGTCAGCGTGCAGACCACCAGCGAACCCGGGGCGAAGCGCCCCTTCTTGCCCAGCTTGATGACGCCGGCCACTGACGCGGCCGAGGCCGGCTCGCAAAAGACGCCCTCATATTGCGCCACCAGGCGGTAGGCTTCCAGAATTTCGTCGTCGCTGACCAGATCGATCTCGCCGCCCGACTCCCCGGCGGCCTCCACGGCCGGCTGCCAGCTGGCCGGATTGCCGATGCGGATCGCCGACGCGATCGTCTGCGGCTTCTCCACCACGTGGCCCAGCACGATCGGCGCCGCGCCGGCCGCCTGAAACCCCAGCATGGCCGGCCGCCGGCTGGCGCGTCCCGCCTTCGCATACTCGCAATAGCCCCGCCAGTTGGCGGTGATGTTGCCCGCGTTGCCGACGGGCAGCGCGTGATGGGTGGGCGCATCACCCAATTGGTCGCAAATCTCAAACGCGGCCGTCTTCTGCCCTTCCAAGCGATAGGGATTGATCGAATTGACCACGGTCACCGGATGGCGGGCCGCGATCTGTTTGACCACCGTCAGCGCCTCGTCGAAATTTCCCCGGACCTGGATGACGGTCGCCTTGTGGATCATCGCCTGCGCCAGTTTGCCCAGCGCGATCTTTCCCTCGGGAATCAGCACATAGGCTCGCAACCCTGCACGCACGCTGTAGGCCGAGGCCGACGCGGAGGTGTTGCCCGTCGAGGCGCAGATGACCGCCTGCGAACCCTCCTCCACGGCCTTGGAAATGGCCAGCGTCATCCCCCGGTCCTTGAAGGAACCGGTCGGGTTGGCGCCTTCGTATTTGAAATAGAGCTCGATGTCGAGGTTCAGCCATTCGGGCAGCCGGAGGCAGCGGATGAGCGGCGTGTTGCCCTCCATGAGCGACACGATGGGCGTGCGA
>CAZJRH010000389.1:0-1521 GCA_964548215.1 uncultured Nitrospirota bacterium | reverse complement strand
ATCATGAAAAACAACATGACGCGGCTGGGCCCGGCAATCGAGCGCGAGCTGCGCGAGGCCAAGATCCGGCAGGAGCACAAACAGGCCGAAGAGATGACCAAATACATGGCCTACTACGACCCGCTGACCGCGCTGCCCAATCGCGCCTTGCTGCAGAATCGGATCGAACAGGCCATCGTGATGTCGCAGCGCGATCACAAACCGGTCGGGCTGCTGCTCATGGATCTGGACAGCTTCAAGGAGATCAACGACACGCTCGGCCACTCGCGCGGCGATCTGGTGCTGCAACAGGTGGGCGCGCGACTCCAGCAGGCGCTCCGGGAATCGGACACGGTGGCCCGCCTGGGCGGCGATGAATTTGCCGTGCTGCTCCCCCTGACGTCACCGGATCATGGAAGCCTCGTCGCCAAAAAGATCATGACCGCCTTGGAGCCGCCCTTTCTCATCGAAGAGCTGCCGATCGTGGTGGAAGCCAGCATCGGCATCGCGATCTACCCCGATCACGGCGAGACCGCGGAAGCGCTCGTCCAACGGGCGGACGTGGCGATGTATGTGGCCAAACACACAAAAAACTCCTTTACCATCTATTCCCCTGAACTGGATCAACACAGCCCGCGCCGGCTGGCGCTGATGGGGCAACTGCGCGAAGCGATCGACGGACGCCAACTGTTTCTGCACTACCAGCCGGTGGTCGACATGCGATCCAACCGTATCCTCGGTGTCGAAGCGCTGGTGCGCTGGCAGCACCCCGAGCACGGCCTCATCCCGCCCGATCAGTTCATCGGCCCGGCGGAACAGACCGGCCTGATCGGGCCGCTGACCAGGTTCGTGCTGCAGGAAGCGGCCACGCAGTGTCAGGCGTGGCAACGGGCCGGTCTGCCGCTCAGGACCTCGGTGAATCTGTCGGCAAGAAATCTTCATGATCCGGGCTTTTCAAAGCAGGTGGCCGAGATCATCGGCGGCTGCGGCATCAACCCGGCCTGCCTCGAATTTGAGATCACGGAAAGCGCCATCATGATGAACCCAGCCTTCGCCATGGAGGTGCTGGCCGGCTTCAACCGGACGGGCATTGCACTGGCCATCGACGACTTCGGCACCGGCTACACCTCGCTTGGTCAATTGAAGAAATTGCCCGTCCAGACCATCAAAATCGACAAATCGTTCGTCCTGGGCATGCTGGCCGATGGCAATGACCACACGATCGTTCGGTCGATCATCGACCTGAGCCACGATCTCGGGTTCAAGGTGACCGCCGAGGGGGTGGAAACCCAGGCGGTCTGGGACCAGCTCGCCGCGCTGGGCTGCGACATTGCGCAAGGTTACCATATCAGCCGCCCCATGTTGCCCGGCGATCTGATGAAATGGATGGCCGGCGCGCCGTATGCCATGACCGGACCGCCGTAAGCCTCATCTGACCGGCTCTCCCCGCACCTCCATCCTCCGGCCGCCCCACAATCTGATTGTGTCGGCGGCGCAATTAGTGTAAAACCACCGGCATGGGGCTGGTGGCGTGATGCACCC
>CAZJRH010000388.1:0-5200 GCA_964548215.1 uncultured Nitrospirota bacterium | reverse complement strand
CACCGATACATCACCGACCGCTTTCTGCCCGACAAGGCGATCGATCTGATCGACGAATCGGCCGCCAAGCTTCGGATGGAAATCGACAGCATGCCGACGGAGCTGGACGAGATCGAACGGCGCCTCCGCCAGTTGGAAATCGAGCGGCAGGCCCTGACCAAGGACACCGGCCAGCACCCGAAGGAGCGGCTCGCCAAACTGGAGCAGGAACTGGCCCAGTTGCGCGAGCAATCCACGCGCTTCAAAGCGCAATGGCAGCTCGAAAAACAGGCGATCCAGGCGATCCGGGAGCTAAAAAGCCGGATCGAGCGGACGAAGATCGACGCGGAGCGGGCCGAACGGGAAGGCAACCTGGGCACGGCCGCCGAACTACGCTACGGCCGCCTGATGGAATTGACCAAACAGCTCGAGGTGAAGAACCACGATCTGCAGGAGCTGCAGAAGGACGGCGGGTTGTTGAAGGAAGAGGTGGACGCGGAGGACATCGCCGAAATCGTCGCCAAATGGACGGGCGTGCCCGTCTCCAGAATGCTGGAGGGCGACGTCGAGAAACTGCTTCACATGGAAGAGCGGCTCAGGCAACGTGTGGTCGGTCAGGAGGAAGCCGTGATCGCCGTTTCGACGGCGATCCGCCGGTCGCGGGCGGGCCTGCAGGATCCCAACCGGCCGCTGGGCTCCTTCCTCTTTCTCGGCTCGACCGGCGTCGGCAAAACAGAGCTGGCCCGCGCGCTGGCCGAATTCCTCTTCGATCATGAGCAGGCGCTGATCCGCTTGGACATGTCCGAATACATGGAGAAGCATGCCGTGTCCCGGCTCATTGGCTCCCCGCCCGGCTACGTCGGCTACGAGGAGGGCGGCCAGCTCACCGAAGCGGTGCGCCGCCGGCCGTATACCGTGATTCTCTTCGATGAAATCGAAAAGGCCCATCCGGACGTCTTCAACATCCTGTTGCAGGTATTGGATGACGGCCGCCTGACCGACGGCCAGGGCCGCACGGTCAATTTCACCAACACCGTCATCATCATGACATCGAACATCGCCAGCCAGGAAATCCAGGACCTGGGGCGCGACGAGGGGGCGCTGCGGCAGCTGGTCATGGCCGCGCTGCGGACCAATTTCCGGCCGGAATTCCTGAACCGCATCGACGACATCGTCATTTTCCACCCACTGACGCCGAAGGAACTGCGGGCCATCGTCGACATCCAGCTGCAGCGGGTCCGTCAGCGACTCGAGGAAAAACATATCCGGCTGGAGGTGGCTGGCGCCGCCAAGGATCTGCTGGCCCGCGAGGGGTATGATCCGGTCTTCGGCGCCCGCCCGCTCAAACGGGTGATCCAGCGCGATCTGCTCAACGCGCTGGCGTCTCGCCTGCTGGACGGCACCTATCACGACGGCGACACGGTCATCGTGGACGCCAAGAACGGCCAGCTTATCTTTTCCGCACACACCGCCCCGCGCGGCACATAAATTCCCCCGCCGCGCGGCGGATGAAGTATTGACACGTCCCGCGCGGTTGTGCTAATGACAGGACAGGCGTCGCATTTGCACGGTCGTTACTGACAACACAGCAACCCACACCCGCTCAACCGCCATCGTGACCCCCACCGCAAACTCCATGTCGGACGTACATGTTATTGTCATTAGCGATGATCATGAATTAACACAGCACGTGCACGACAGCTTCAACGGCGCCGCCCGGATCACGTCGCTCCCCGCCATGCGGCGCCGATTACCCAAGGTGCACCTGCGCGACGGCATGCTGATTGTGTTGGTTGAAACCCTGCATGCCTCCGCTTCCGGCCTGGCCAAATTGCTCCGCCTGGCCAACAACGGCGCGGCGCCCCACTTGGTCGTCGGCAGCGCCCCCCAGCTGATGCGGTCATGCGACCGGCTGCGCCTGACCCTGCCCGACGGCGCGGCGGCCGCCGCCTCCAACGGGACGGCCAACGGCACGGCCCATTCGTCGGAAAAATCATCCCGCCACGCGGGTCCGGAGCTCTCCCTGGGCGATTTTATGGAACGGCGATTTCATGAATTCGTCAGGAAAATCCGCCTCAGCGGCGGGAAGAATCTCCTTCCCCTCCTCCGCCACGAATTTGAGAAGCCGCTGATCACGTTGACCCTCAAGGAAACCAAGGGCAATCAAATTCAAGCCGCCGAATTGCTGGGAATGAACCGCAACACGCTGCGGAAAAAAATCAAGGAACTCAAGATCATCGTTCGACGGTAATTTCTCCGTTTTTTTCTTGACATCACCAAGTTCGGCTGCTATCCTACGGCGGTCTTTTCAGCGGGTCGCATCACACTCATCTCCGTCGATCACACAGCGCTGTCGTCCAAAGGATTCCATTATGACCAAAGGCGATTTAATCAAAAAAATGGCCGCCGCGGCCGCCATTCCGGACGTCACCGCCGCCAAGGCGCTCTCCGCAGCCCTTGAAAGCATTACCAGCGCCCTCAAACGGGGTCAGAAGGTCGCCTTGGTCGGCTTCGGCACCTTCACCGTCGCCAAGCGGCAGGCCCGAAACGGCCGCAATCCCCGGACAGGCCAATCGATCAAAATCCCGGCCGCCCGCGTGCCGCGATTCAGCCCAGGGAAAGATCTCAAAAGCGCCATTCAATAACGACCCGAAACCGCCCGCCGTTTGCTTGACAACCACAAGAAGTTTCGGCTAGGATTCCCGCAATCTCGCAGGGTTGCTGGTCGCCCTGCCGGATGTGCAGACCGCTCAAAAAGCTCCGAAGGCCGGCCCCCAAGGGCATCGCGCGCCGGACTTTTTTCAGCGGCCTGATAGGCGCGTAGCTCAGGGGTAGAGCGCTACCTTGACACGGTAGAGGTCGGCGGTTCGAGACCGCCCGTGCCTACCATTTATTCTTCGCGCCGTCATCATTATGAACCGCATGGAGGGATGCACGCGCATCATACGTTTGGTCATTTCTCACGAACCAATTGTCGGCTGCCCGGCCTACACGGCAGTCTCCCGTGACATGACCCCTGTTTCAATGCCTTGTGCGATTCTTCGCGATGCCCTCCTCTCTCCAGCGACGGTCTGACGCCACGTCCGATCACATCACCATCACGCTGACACAGTCCGACGGCTCCACCACGGTGGAGTGTCCGCGCGGCACCACGGGCAGCCAGCTGCTGGCCCGCGCCCATCCCAAGCCGGCGTCAACGGCACAGGCGCCCTTCGCCATGAAAGTGGACGGCGTGCTCAAGGATCTGCAAACTCCTCTGACGGGAGACGCCGCGGTGGAATGGTTGACGTTCAATTCCCCGGACGGCAAGGAAGTCTATCGTCACAGCTCGTCGCATCTGCTGGCGCAGGCGGTCAAACAACTCTACCCGGGCGCCAAGCTTGCGATCGGCCCGCCGATCGACGAAGGGTTCTACTACGACATCGACTACGACCGTCAATTAACACCGGAAGATCTGGCAAAGCTGGAAGCGGCAATGGCCGATCTGATCAAGGCCGATCTGCCGATCCACCGGCACGAAATGCCCAGCGACGAGGCGGCCGCCCTCTTTGCCAAACGGGACGAACCCTACAAGGTGGAACTGATCCGGGGCTTTCAGGTGCCCACGGTCAGCTATTACCGGCAGGGCGAGTTTCTCGATCTGTGCGAAGGACCGCACCTGCCCAGCACCGGCCGGATCGGCGCCGTGAAATTGCTCTCCATCGCCGGCGCCTATTGGCGCGGGGACGAACGGAACCGGATGCTGCAGCGGATCTACGGCACGTCGTTCCCCACGATTGACGCGCTCGCGGCCCATCTCGACCGCCTGGAACAACTCAAGCAGCGCGACCATCGCAAATTGGGGCGGGAGCTCGATCTGTTCAGCATCCATGAGATGACCGGCCCCGGCCTGGTGCTCTGGCATCCCAACGGCGCCATCGTCCGGCAACAGATCGAGGAGTTCTGGCGCCATCTGCATCAGGAGCACGGCTACCAATTCGTCTACACCCCTCACGTCGCCCGCTTGGATCTGTGGAAGACCAGCGGCCACGTCGACTTTTACAAAGAGAACATGTTTCCGCCGATGGAGATCGAGGGCGCCGATTACGAACTGAAACCGATGAACTGCCCGTTCCATCTGCTGATCTACCGGTCGCACCTGCGCAGCTACCGCGATCTGCCCATCCGGCTGGCCGAGCTCGGCACCGTCTACCGTTACGAGCGCTCCGGCGTGCTGCACGGACTGATGCGGGTGCGCGGTTTCACACAGGACGACGCCCACATTTTCTGCCGGCCCGACCAGGTCGAGGCCGAAATCAACCGCGTGCTGGAGATGACCACGACGTTGCTGGGCGCCTTCGGCTTCCGCGAGTATGATATTTATCTCTCCACCCGCCCCGCCAAATACGTCGGCACACCGGAGCATTGGGAGGCGGCGACGACCGCCCTGTCGGCCGCGCTGAAGAGCCGCGGCCTGGCCTACGAAATCGATCCCGGCGAAGGCGTCTTCTACGGCCCCAAGATCGACATCAAGGTCAAGGACCAGTTCGGCCGGGCCTGGCAATGCGCCACCATCCAGGTCGATTTCAACCTTCCCGAACGCTTTGCCATCACGTTTCGCGGGGAGGACAGCCGCGAGCACGCGCCGATCATGATCCACCGGGCGCTGATGGGCTCGCTCGAGCGGTTTTTCGGCATTTTGATCGAGCATTATGGCGGCGCCTTTCCCCTCTGGCTCGCCCCCGTGCAGACCGTCGTCATCCCGATCGCCGCCGCGCACCAGGCCTACGCCGAATCGGTCGCCGCCGCCCTGCGCGGCCGTCACATCCGGGTGGACGTGGACGCCCGCAACGAAAAGATGGGGCTGAAGATCCGTGACGCGCAACTGCGCAAAGTGCCCTACATGGTCATCGTTGGTAACAAGGAGCAGGAGCAGCGCACCCTGTCGCTCCGTTTACGCAGCGGCGAGCAACTGGCCGACGTCACCGTGGACGCCCTGACCGACCGGCTCGGCAAGGAAATTGCCGGCCGGCATTCGTCACCCGCCTGATCACTTGATGCGAAAGGAGCCTGCGTATCGTCACCAAACCGCGAGTCAATAGGGAAATTCGAACCGACAAAATCCGCGTCATCAGCTCGAAGGGCGAGCAGCTCGGCGTGCTGCTCGTGCCGGACGCGCTACGGATGGCCGAAAGCGAGGGGCTGGACCTGGTGGAAATCGCCGCCACCGCCGCGCCGCCCG
>CAZJRH010000387.1:0-6988 GCA_964548215.1 uncultured Nitrospirota bacterium | reverse complement strand
AGGTCTCCACCACGCCCCACAGATGCTGGGCGCACGCGGTAATCGAGGCGGCCGCCACCAGCGTGAGCGGGCTCAATTTGCCCCGGATGTCTTCCAGTCCCGCCAGCAACTCCTGATCGGTCACGTTCGCCCGGCGATCCGATGATCCGGCCGCGTAGCCGTAACAGGCGAAATCGATCAGATTGAGCAGCACCAGCGCCTGGCCGCCGTGATCGCGATGGAGCCCGTCGTAGATCGGCTGGCGTAAACGGAAAAATTCCCGGCCCTGACGCTCCCGCTGGTAGGTTTCACCCGGGAGAAAGTAGACGCAGTCCTGAGGACAGGCGATCGCCTGCCCGCGATGCGTGCCGCAGCAGACGGGGCAGATCAAACCGCCCAGCGCCGGGCAGGGGCGCTTGCCTTTGCGTTGACGGCAATAGACGCAGGCGGCCACGCGCGTCAGCCGCCTAGCTGGAAAACCGTTGGGGCGGCCGACTGGGCACGGTCCGCCGCTCGGCCATGCCGGTCAGCCAGAGAACGGCCGCGCCGCTGAACAGGGCGACGCCGTTCGCAAAAACCGCCAATTGATGATCGCGGTGAAAGGTCTTCTGCAGTTGCGCCCGATCGGCCTGCCGGTCGCCGGCCGCCAGTTGCACGCGCACGGCCTGGGCATGCGGAGTCACGACGAATCCCGCGTAGAGGGTACTGACCACCATCACGCCGGTCAGCCAGAAGCGCAGCGTGCCCCAGCGTTTGCCGATATAGGCCTGAAGCGCCCCCGTCACCAGGGCCACGCCCCCGCAGAGCGCGCCCAGCCGGTAGTAGGCAGGGAAAAGTGCATTCATGAGATCGCCGGCCTGCGGGCGCGGCAGGGCCGCGAAGACGCCCGGCGCCACAACGAACGACAGCAGCACGACCGCCCCGACCCAGACGGCGACCGCCAGCAAAAAGATGGTTTCCATGATGCGAGAGCTGACTGACACGCGGCATCCTTGCCCCGGAGCATGCGCGCGTCGGAGAATCGGCCGCGAGCCTGCCGTCGGAAGGGACACATTATCGGCGATGGCCCGGAGCCTGTCAAGGACGAAGGGCGGCCAGTAGTGGGTCAGTTTCACATGGGCATGGTTCAAAAATAGGGACACGTCCCAATTCTCCTCGTTGCTGCGCGTTAAGAACGATAATTGGGACGTGTCCCCATTTTTGCCCCGCTGAAACCATGAAACTGACCCACTACCAGACGGCCCCGCATTTGACTCATGAAACGCCTTTGGCTATGCTGAAGCGGTCATGATCAAGGTCAGACAGGCCCTCAAAGCGCAGATCGCCGCAGTCGAGCCGGACACCACGGTCCGGGCCGCGGTGGAGGCGCTCATGCGGGAAAAAACCGACGCCCTGCTGGTCGGACGGGCCGGCAACTTCGACGGCATCGTCACGGAGGTGGACCTCGTGCGCGGCGTGCTGGCCGAGGGGCTGGATCCGGCGACGACGCCCGTCGACCGAATCGCCAGCAGGCCGCTGCGGGAAATCGGCGCGGACTCTCTCATGGCCGACGCCGGCGACATCATGGCGCGGGAGCGTCTGCGCCATCTGGCCGTGCGCGACGGGGACCGCATCATCGGCATCTTTTCCGTCCGGGATTTTCTGGAGGCGAACGGTCTGCCGTTGATGCCGGCCCGCCAGGTGATGACGTCGCCGGTGCACGGCATCGCCGCCGGCACCACGGCCCGCCAGGCGGCCCTCGAATTGAAGCGACACCGGCACGGCAGCCTGCTGGTGACGGAGGGGGATACGCCGGTCGGCATCGTCACCGAGTCGGACCTGGTCCACAAGGTGATCGGCCGGGATCTGGATCCCGACACCGTCGCCGTCGAGCAGATCATGAGCACCCCCCTGGTCAGCGTAGACGTGAACCAACCGCTCGACAGCGTCCGGGAGCTGATGGCCAAGCGGCGGATCCGCCATCTGGGCGTGCTGGAGCAGGGCCGCATCGTGGGCGTCATCTCCGCCAGAGACCTCCTGCATCCCACGTATCATGAGGTGATCGAGTGGTAATCCGCCGCCGCGACACTTTTCAACGGGCGGAAGCGTCCAATACAGTAGAAACAGTTGTTCCACACGCACAGGAGGTTCTCATGCAACCATCACGCGCCGCACTCATCCTGGCCGGGCTCTTCGCCGGCCTGCTGCTCACCGCCCCGGTTTGGGCCGACCCGAAAGACACGGACTATGATGACGACCATCCCTCCATGGGGATGACGCCGCACCACGGCGACAAGTCCGGCATGACCGGGCCGATGTCGGTCGATCGGCTCAAGGAACGGCTGTCGTTGTCGGACGAGCAGACCGGGAAATTGAAGGAGCTGCGGCGGAATTACATGAAAGAAACGCTGACGCTGGGAACAAAGATCAAGATCGCGGAGCTGGAGCTCGAGGATGCGATGGATGAAAAACAGCTCAGCATCTCGGCGATCGAAAAGAAGGCGCGCGAACTGGAGGCGCTGCGGAGCGATCTCACCGTCCAGCGGGTCCGGTTCCTGCTCAAGGCCGGCGAATTTCTCACGCCGGAGCAGTTCGAAACCTTCCGGTCAATGACCACGCGGCGCATGGAAATGGGCGGTTCGCATCCGTCGACCATGCGAAAGGGCAAGGACGGCGACTCTCCATCCCCTGACTCGCCGCACGGCGGACGGGGCATGAGCCCGGGTCCAGGCCACCCGCCCACCACGCCGGGCACGGCCAACCCGCACCAGTAAGCACGCGTCACAGATTGAAAGCGAAATAACGGAAATAAAACCGGGGACAGATTTGAAATCTGTCCCCGGTTTTTTACATCGACTGCCGTCAGTTCGAGCGGCGCGCCGCGCCGGCGGCTTTGAGATCGCCCAGCAACGCTTCGGCGTGGCCGTCGACTTTGACCTTGGGATAGATTTTGGCGATCTTGCCGTCCGGGGCGATCAGGAAGGTTGTCCGCTCCACACCCATGTAGGTCCGGCCGTACATGCTTTTTTCCTTCCAGACGTCGTAGGCCGTCGAGACCTTTTTGTCCTCGTCGCTGAGCAGCGTGAACGGCAGGAAAAATTTTGCGGAAAACTTCTGGTGCGAGGCAGCGCCGTCCGGGCTGATGCCCACGATCACCGCCCCCGCTTTCTCAAACAGTGTGTTCAAATCGCGAAAATCGCACGCTTCCTTGGTGCAACCGGGCGTGTCGTCCTTCGGATAAAAATAGAGCACGACCCAGCCTTTCTGTCGCAAGGTCTCCAGCGTGACAGTCTTCCCCTCTCGGTCGCGGATCGCAAACGCGGGGGCTTTGCCGCCTTCCTTGAGCGCCATGCGATCTCCCTACTCTTTCTTCGCGGCGGGCTCGACCTCGATCTTCTTGGTCGCTTCCCACGGCGCCGAGTGATTGGGTTGCGCCAGGGCCCGCAAGGTGGCCGACTGCTGCAGCGTGACCGTGACGGTGACAACCGGGACCGTCACCACCGGGCTCAACGTGACGAACGCCAGCGACACCTCATCCGCCAGCAATTGAATGGACTGGATCATGTGATCGGGCAGCGACGGGTGCATGGTTTTGCCGACGGAGATTTTCACTTCGAACGGCTCGCCGGCCTTGACCTTGTCGGGCGCGCTGATCACCGGCGTGTGCTTGGCGTCGTCGCCGCGCATCAACTCCATGGCGCCATGCGCCGGGCCCGCCATCAACCAGATGAAGCCCGCCGCCGCGCCCAGCCACCACGCCGCCATCCGTCTCCCCTGCCATCCGTCATACTGTGTCATTGAACAGCTCCTTTGCGTCATTCGGCCTGCAACCGGATCAGGTCCATCAGCCGTTTGGTCTGTTGCTCCAGGGTCGTCGATTCCAGGAGAAATTGCTTCTCCACGTCGGTGAGCGGCAGCTCGCTGCTGACCAGATTGACCAGCATCTCCGGATCGTCCACCGCCTGCGTCAGCGATCCCAGCTCGTGCGAGACGGCCGGCCGCCGCAGGGTCTGGCGCACCGCGTCCAGCAGCGCATCCTTCAATCCTTCATCCAACCGCCGCCAGGCCGGCCCGCCGATCCGGCGCACTTTCGCCTCGCGGCAGGCTTTATGCTTCGATTCCGATTCGATCGAAAACCGGTAGGCGCCGGAGAGCACGATGTTGTACCGCCCGTCCGGCAGCTCGTCCAGCGCGACGATGCGGCCCGCGCAGCCGATCTGATGGACCGGCGGCGTCCCCTCATATTCCTGCTCCCAGCCCTCCCGCAACAAGACCATGCCGATGAGTCGGTCCTGCTCGGCGGCGGCGCGCACCATTGTCCGGTAGCGCGGCTCGAAAATATGGAGCGGCAGAAACGTCTTGGGAAAGAAGACGACGTTCGGGAGCGGAAACAGCGGGATCGTCGGCGGCGTCACCAACTCCATCCGGAGCTACCCCATCGACCGGCGGAGGATCCGGCTGCTGAAGGCGACGCAGCAGGCGTCGAACACGATCAGCGCCGAGATGATGAGGAAGAGACGCGGCCAGAACCAGCCCTGCAGGATGAGCGACCGCACGGCTTCGACTGTCCAGGTCATCGGATTAAGGAGGGCGATCGCCTTCAACCAGACCGGCATATGTTCGATCGACACCAGCGCGCTGCTGACGAAGATCAGCGGCAGGGTAATGAAGCCGATCAGCGCGAAAAAGCCGCTGTGGCTGGAAATGGAAAAGGCCAACCCTAACGACAGCGCGGTCAGCCCCACTCCCAGCAAGACGCCGACCAGCAGGATGATCGCAACCCCGCCCAAGCCGGTCACCGGCACCACGTCGAGCAGCCAGGCCGTGCCCAAAATGATCAGGATCTGCAAGCCGGAGAGCGCCATGACGAAGAGAAACCGGCTGACGATGATGCTGCTGCGGGCGATCGGCGCCACCAGCAAACGATCCAGAAAACCCGTTTCCCGGTCAAAAATAAGATCGATGCCGCCGGCCAGGCCGCTGTTGAGCACGGTCATCACCACGACGCCGGCCGTGACAAAGGCGAGATAGTTGTCCATCGTCGTGGCATTTTTAAAACTATTGCCGAACAGCAGCAACCACAACATCGGTTGAAACAGCCCGAAGACCAGCGTCATCCGTTCCCGCAACAGGCGCTGGAACCAGCGGCGGGTCAGGGCCGCCGTCTCTTGCCAATAGGCGTTCATATGATCGCCTCGTCTCGAATTCTATGCCCGGTATAATGGATAAACACCTCTTCCATGGAGGCCACACCGCCGCCCACGCCGTGCTTGAGCTCCTGCGGGCGGCCCAAGGCCCGGAGCTGACCTTTATCGATGATCGCCACCCGGTCGCACAACTGATCGGCTTCTTCCAAATAATTGCTGTTGATCACGATCGTCATGCCCTGCCGCTTCAACTGACGGAGATGCTCCCAGACCTGCAAGCGGCTTTGCACGTCCAGTCCCAGCGTCGGTTCGTCCAGGAACAGCGCCTTCGGCTGGTGCAGGAGTCCGCAGGCGATCTCGACCCGTTTTTTCATCCCGCCGGAAAACTTGCCGACCGGCTCGCCGGCCCGATCCTCGAGATTGACCAACCGAAGCGCCTCGGTAATCCGGTCCGCGGCCACCGCCGCCGGCAAATGGTAGAGATTGGTGAAGAGCTCGAGATGCTGCCGGGCGTTCAGCAACCGGTCCACCGCGCGTTCCTGGGGCACGTACCCGATCAACCGGCGGACGGCGTCCGGATTGAGGACCACATCATGCCCGAAGATCTTGACCGTGCCGGAGGTCGGCCGCAGCAGCGTGACTAAAACCTTCAGCGTCGTGGTTTTCCCGGCGCCGTTGGGGCCGAGCAACCCGAACACTTCGCCGGGTTCCACGTTCAGGTCGAGCCCGTCGACGGCCAGCAGTGATCCGAAGCGCTTGACCAGCTTGCTGACGTGGACGGCGCCGCCGATGGCGGACGGTTCGTTCATCCCCACATCTCGTCCGGCACTTTCAAGCGGGCCACCGGTGTGCCGCCGACAAGATGCTGCTCCACAATCTCGGTCGCGTCATCTTCCTTCACCCGGCTGTACCAGACGCCGTCCGGATAGACCACCATCATCGGCCCCATGGGGCAAGGCCCCAGGCAGCTCGACTCAGTCACCTGCACCGTGCCGATCAGCTGCTTCTGCTCCAGCTCATTTAATAAGGACAGCAAAACATCTTTTCCACCCCGATCGTTGCAACAGCCGCGCGGATGGCCGGCCGGGCGGATTTGAGTGCAGACAAACACATGGCGTTGCGGCTTTGGCATCGATGTAATCCTTTCGTTGCGCGCCCCCCGAGTCGGACACGCGGGCGCGTTGGCACTGGGGCACTTACCTTAGTCTATGGAGTAAAACCTTGTCAATGTCCACTTCGTCATTCTTCCGCCTCGTCCTGTTGCAACCAGTACCGTTCGTACTCGAGCAGATGGGTCAGCGTTGACAGATCGGCCATCCGGTCCACAAACACCTTCCCCTTCAGATGATCCGCCTCATGCTGGAAGACGACGGCAAAAAAACCCTCGACGTCCTGACTGACCGGCCGCCCGGTGCGGTCCAGCCATCGCGCGGAGAGTTTCCGGGCGCGGGGCACCAGGCCACGGAGACCCTCGATACTGAGGCAGCCTTCCCATCCCATCCGCTCTTCTGGCGCGCGGGAGATGATTTCCGGATTGATCAGCACCGTCAACGGAATCTCCGGCGCCTGCGGATAGCGGGTGTTATGCGCCGCCTCGATAATGGCGATTTGGAGCGACTGATGCACCTGCGGCGCGGCGATGCCGACGCCGTCATATTCACGCATCGTCTCAATCATATCGTCGATCAATTGCTGAATCGCCGGCGTGGCGATCGCCTCGGGCGCGACCGGTTTGGCCGTCTGGCGCAGCACCGGATGGCCCAGGCGGGTGACTTTTAAAATCGACATGAGGCAGGTTATAGCATAGTTCTCCTCTTCCGAACCACACGTCGGCGAAGCGTATCTCCCGGGCAAAACCGAGCGTCGGTTTGACACGCGAGCCA
>CAZJRH010000386.1:0-8263 GCA_964548215.1 uncultured Nitrospirota bacterium | reverse complement strand
AGGCGCAACGGGAAGCTGCCGATCAGGTAGGCTTTCGCCTCGTCCAATTCCTGCGCCGTGGCGCCCTCCTTCTGAAACTGCGTCACCAGCGCGAGGGTCTCTTCAATCGCCCGGTTGGCCGTCGTATTCTGCGTCTGCAGGCTGATCGTGAAGCTGCCGCCGGCCTTCATGGGGCTGAAGCCGCTGGAAATGCCGTAGACCAGGCCGCGATTGTCCCGGATCTCGTTCATCAGTCGCGACCCGAACCCGCCCCCGCCCAGGATGTAATTCATGACGAGGGCCGTGTAGTAATCGGGATGATTGCGCGGCAGCCCCAGATGGCCCATGAGGATCGTGGCCTGGGTCAGCTCTTTGTCGATCAGTTTGACCGCCGCCGCCGGCGGCTGGGGCGCCGGCAGAGAGACCCGCTCCAGCGTCACGTTGTTTTTCCAGTCGCCCAGATGCCGTGCGATCAATTGCTCCACTTCGGATCGCTTCAAATCGCCGACCACGGCCAGAATCGACTGCCCGGGTTGGTAGTACTGCTGATGGAAGGCGAGCAACCCGTCGCGCGTGATCCGGGGCAGCGATTCGCGGTCGCCTTCCGCCGGATGGTTGTAGGGGTGCTCGCCGAAGACGAGTTTTCGCCAGATCTTGCCCGCGACCACGTTGGGTTCGTCTTCCTCGGCGATCAGCCCGCCCACGATCTGCTGGCGGACGCGTTCCAGCTCCTTGTCCGGAAAGGCCGGATGCAGCAGCACGTCGGCCAACAGCGTCATGCCGGTGGACAGATCCTTTTTCAGCACGCTCAGCGAGATGGACGTCGCATCGGAGCCCGCGCTGGCCGACAGGGATGCGCCGATGAAATCGATTTCCCCGGCGATCTGCTGCGACGAGCGGGTGGCGGTGCCCTCGTCCAGGAGCGAGGCGGTCAGATTTGCCGTGCCTTCCCGCCCCTTGGGGTCGAGCGCACTGCCCGCCCTGATGACCATCTGCAGGTGCACGGTCGGCAGCGAGTGGCGCTCCACGAACAGGACGACAATGCCCGATTTGGTCACCCAGCGGGCGGGTTTGATGGAGGCCGCTTCGGCCGAATAACCCGTGGCCAGCGCGAGGAACGAAAAAATCAGGGTGAAGTAAACAACGCGGAGCAGAAGGTGGCCGATGCCGTGTTTTTCGTCGGGCGTCATGGCGCGGGCTTCCGGCCGGCGATGGGCTGAGGTTCCGCGCCGCCTGGCGGCAGCGGAACCAGATAGCCGACCGTGCGCCGGTCGGCCTGCAGGAAATCCCGGGCCGCCTGCCGCACCGCTTCCTTGGTCACCGCGCGGATCCGCGAGACGTATCGCTCGGCGTAATCCGCGCCGGCGCCGACGGTGACCGGCCGGCCAATCTGCATGGCGCGGTAGAAGTTCGAATCCTGGCCGAATAAATAGCCGGCGGTGATGCCGTTTTTGGCCTTTTGCAGCTCGTGATCGCTGACCAGGTCGGTTTGCAGCCGTGTGATTTCCTGATCGAACGCGGCTTCAAGCTCCTGGTGGGTGTGGCCTGGCTGGGCCATGCCGTAAAAATAGAACAGTTCGGGGTCGGCGCTCAGCGGCTCGTAGCCCCCGCCGGCGGAGAGCGCCAGCCGCTGCTCGTAGACCAGGCTGTTGTACAACCGCGAGCTCTTGCCCGACGAGAGAATGGCTGCCAGCACTTCCAGCGCCTGGGCGTCGGCGCTGGTGTGGTTGGGCACGTGATAGCCCATGAAGACGACGGGCAGCTGCGCCTCTTTCTTTACCACGACGCGCCGTTCGCCCCGCTGGGGCGGTTCGGACGTGATCGGATCGCGCACCACCGGCCGGGAGGGCGTGGCGCCGAAATGGCGCTCGATCAGCGGCATCAGGCGCTTGGCGTTCACGTCGCCGACGATGACGAGCGTGGCGTTGTTCGGCGTGTAATAGCGTTGATAGAACTGCCGCAGGTCGTCCTGGGTCAGTCGGCCGATGTCCTCCATCCAGCCGATAACTGGCCGGCCGTAGGGATGGGCCAGAAACGACACCGCGTAGCCGGTCTCGACCAGCAGCGACTGCGGGTCGTCCTCGGTGCGCATCCGCCGCTCTTCCTTGACCACCTCCCGCTCGAGCTCCACCTCCTTCGGATCGAGGATCAGGTTGATCATACGATCGGCTTCCAACTCCAGTCCAAGTTCCACCTTGTCGCTGGCCAGATTGGCGAAGTAGACCGTCTCGTCGTTCGAGGTGAACGCGTTCTCGGTGCCGCCGTTTTTGGCGATGAGCCGGGAATATTCGCCCTTCCCGTGCTTGGTCGTGCCCTTGAACATCATGTGTTCCAGCAGGTGGGCGAGGCCGGTCCGGCCGTTGGCTTCATCACGGCCGCCGACCCGGTACCAAAGTTGGATCGTGACGACGGGCGCTTTGGGTTCTTCAACGATATAGACGGTCAGGCCGTTGTCGAGCTTCGCGGAGAAGGGCGCGGCCTGCGCGGCACCGGCCGTCAATGGGACGAGTGCCAGCCACAGGACCAGCCACAGGGCGGGTCGATAAGAACGATGAAGGCGTCGGCTCAAATAGATTCCTCGACGAACAGCGGGCATCGTATCAGATAAAAAAAGGTGAGTCAATTTTTTACGCCGCCCACATGTGGGCGGCGAATATTCGATGTTAGTACCGCTGCAGGCCGCACATGCATGTGCGGCGAACATCCGATGTTGGTACCACTGCAGGCCGCCTGCATGCGGACGGCGTTACCGCACGAGCTGAATCGGTCGTTCGGCCGGCTCCGTCGCGCTGTGCAGTTGCCCGCAGGCGGCGCGGATCTCCTGGCCTTTGCTTTTCCGGATATAGGTGGGAATCTCGTGATCCACCAGAATGGTCTGGAAGCGCAGCACCCGTGAATCGGCCGGCCGGTCGTAGGGCGTGCCGGGAAAGGGATTCCAGGGAATCAGATTCACTTTGGCCCGTAACCCGCGCAATAGTTTGACCAGTTTCCGCGCATCCTCATCCGAATCGTTCACCTGATCGAGCAGCACATATTCAAACGTGATATAGCGCCGGGGCGCCAGCGGGTAGGCGCGGCAGGCGTCCAGCAATTCTTCCAACGAATAGCGCGCGGCCATGGGCATGATCTTCGCCCGCGTCGCGTCGTCCACGGCGTTCAGGGAGACGGCGAAATTGACCGCCGGCCGGAACCGGCCCAGCTCGGCGATCTGCGGCGCCATGCCGGCCGTGGACACGGTGATGCGGCGGGGCGGAAAGGCGATGCCGTGCGGGTCGGTCAGCCGGGTCAGGGCGTCGGCAAGCTGCGCCAGGTTGGCCAGCGGCTCTCCCATGCCCATGAACACCAGATTGGTCAGCCGCCGGGGTAAACCGTCCGGCCGCCCGTCGAGTTCCTGCTGGGCGACCACCCATTGCCCCACCATTTCATGGGCTTTGAGGTTACGCTCCAGCTCCATCGTGCCGGTCAGGCAGAAGCCGCAATCGAGTGTGCACCCCACCTGTGTCGACAGACACAGCGTCAGCCGGCGCTCATCTGGGATCAGGACGGCTTCCACGCGGCGGCCATCCGCCAGTTCCACCAGCAATTTGCGCGTGCCGTCCTCGGCGATCTGGCGGCGCACGACGCGGGGCCACTCAATGACGGCGCGTTCGGCGAGTTGTTCGCGCAGCGGCGCGCTCAAATTGGTCATGTCGGCAAATGACGTGGCCCGCTGGCGGTAGAGCCACTGCCAAAGCTGGGCGGTCCGGTAGCGCGGCCAGCCCCAATCGGCGACCTGCGCCGCCAGCTCCGGCTTGGACAGGGCGGCCAGATTGACGGGTGTGGATGGTGCGTGAGCCATGGACTGACAGGCTATCACAGCGTCAACGACCCCTGCAAGCTGGGCCCCTCCCTGTGCACATTGACCGCCGGAAAAAGGCGGGCTTATAATAAGGCCATCCATGGAGGTTCTTCGGGAGTGTCCTGATGGCGGTGACTGACATCACAACGCGGCGCGTGAGCCCCTGGTTTATTACCGGTTCGTTGCTGTTGCATCTCGGCCTCGCGCTCCTGGTGGTGAAGGGGCAGCCCTTGATGTCCCGGACGGCGCCCCGTTTTGAGGAGCCCCCCCTGGTCGTGACCATTCTCGATCCGGACGCGGTGGCGGACTTGCTCATCGGGCCCAAGACCCATCTGCCGCCCAAGCCGTTCAATGACGTTCCTGCGCCGCGAAGCCGGTCTTCGGCCTCGCCATCGTCGCCGCCGGCAGCCGTCGAGCCATCCGATTCCGCGGCATCGATGGAACCGTCGGCGCCGGCTGATCGGGCTGAGGGGCTGCGCCGGGCGCCATTGCCCCGCTCTCCCGCGGCGTCCGCCCGGAAGCCGCGCACCCAGGAGTCCGTGCCCGGTGTTGAAGAGCCGCCCGCGCCGCCGCCCGGCCTGCCCTTTGTCAATCGCGACGAGATCAATCAAATGGCCAAACTCTTCACGCCCGAGACGGAAGCCTCCAAGGAGCCCTACGCGGTCAATACCGAAGATCTGCAATATCTGTCCTATATCGCCAAGATTGCGCGCACGCTGGAGTTGGTCTGGCAATATCCGAAGGAGGCGGGCCTGCGCGGACAGCAGGGCGTCACCGTGTTGAAAGTGGTCATTCGGGAGGACGGCAAACTCAGCGATGTGCAACTGATGCAAAGTTCCGGCTATGCGATGCTCGACGGCGAGGCGCTGCGGGCGATCAAAAAAATCGCGCCCTATCCACCCCTGCCCCAGAGCTGGCGGCGATCCGAGTGGGGATTGACGATCAGTTTTAGCTACTTGCTGACTCATGTGTCGGTGGGCGTGATTTGAGCCGGCGTTTTCTTAACACCCTTTTCTTGACACCCGATGTAACCTCGTTGTATAGTGACCCAAATTTCATCTTTTACCGTTCGCGCGCGCGTGAGGGCAGTGGGTCCATCGGCACAACTCATCGTCCTGGCTGACCACCCCAAGCTTCAACAATTGTATGCTCACCGTTTGCGAGAGCGCGGCTTTCGCGTCGACGTTGCGTCTGGAATCGAAGAGGGCATCGTGGCGGCCATCGTCCTGCGCCCCCGCCTCATCATCGCTGAATGGCTGCTCAAGGACGGCCATGGTCTGGAATTGGCGCGCCGCCTGCGCGGCGTGCCGGTGGTCGCCTCGCTGCCCATTCTGTTTCTGATGGACGACGGGGCCCTGCCGCTCGCCGTTCACCGGCTCGGCGACGGCCCGGTCGATCATCTCACCAAGCCGTTTTCATTCGAACAATTGATCCAGAAGGTGGAGCGATGGACGGCCCAGGCGCCGGAGACGAACGGCCGGCACCATGACTCGCAGCATCCGAGGGCCGCGGCCGAAGCGCCCGTGCCATCGACGGCGGCGCCGGCCGGCTCTTCATCTCGGTCGCCATTGGCCCAGAAAACCACGGCAGTGATCAACGAATTGCTGGAGAGCGGCCTGCTCAAGCGGCGGGAGCGGGCGGGCAACGGTTCGCTATGAAGCGGTTTACCGGACACGAGGGCGGGGCCGGATGAAGATCGCGCTCATCGGCGGCGGCGAGCAGGGGTTGCATTTGTTGTCCTGGCTGAGCACCGACCCCTCCACGCGGATTCCGGTGATGGTGGAGCCGGATCGGCAGGCGCTGATCTATCAGGTGGAGACCATGGGCTTTCGCTGGGGTGAAACGGTCTCCGGCGGCCAACCGCCGCTCCTTCACGCTTCCGTCGATGCGATTACCAACATTGCGGAGCTTGACCTGATGGTGGTCTCCTCTGACGATGGAGCGCTGCTGGCCCAGGCGCGCGGCGTCGCGCCGGCCGGCCTGCCGGTGCTGACCCTGGGCGATTTGGCGGTGTGCGACTTGTTGCGCCGAGCCGTGCGGGGAGCGGATCAGCCGCCGGGAGGGCCCGGCGCCAGTAGCGAGCAACTGGAAGAGCTGCTCGAACGGCTGGTGCAGCGGGCGTCCTGGCCGGCGATGCTGGAGCGGATTACCTGGTTTATGCAGTTGGTGTGCGGGGCGCCGCTGGGCGCGTTGTTCATCTATCGGGGGTGGGGCCGCCAGCTCCTGCAGGAGCATGAACGGGGTATGGCCTCGTGCGGCGCCGGCGAGCGGTTGCTGTGTCGCGGAACGGCCCAGCGGGCGGTCGACGACCAGCGCATTGTGCAGGTGACCGACACCGACCCCACGGGCGCCGGACTGGAAATGACGGCGCTCCCGCTGTTGCTGGATGAGCGGCCGGTCGGAGCCCTGGTGCTGGCGCGGCCAGCCAAGAGCGCCGGGCTGAGCCCGCAGGGTTTTTTCTCGTTGTCGTGGATGGCGATCCCGCTGGCCGGTTTGCTGAGCCGGGGCATGCAGATGGAATGGACGAGAGAGTCCGCCGTGCGGGATCAGATCCGCCGCGGCATCAAGGAAATCATCGGGCGTCCGTTGTCGGCGACCGACGCCTGCCGGCTCGGCGTGGAAGTGATCGCCGGCCGGCTCACCGCGGCCTCCTGCCGTCTCTACTGCCGCGGGCCGCGGGCCGCCGGCTGGACGGCCGCCGCTTCGGCGCCGGCCGCGATCGGCGGCGCGGCCCAACCGCACGCCTGGCAGGGCGCCATGATGCTGACGTCCGCCTCGCTGGAACCGCTGTTGTTGATCCGGCGGCAGTCGCCGGGAGGGGATGTTCCGGGAGCGCCCGGCGGCAACCTGCTCTACCTGCCCTTTTCATTGGGGGCGCAAGGCGACGGGGTGCTGGTGATCGAGCATCATGACACGGAGACGTGGAGTGTGCAGCTGGTGGAGCTGCTGAAGGAAATGGGCCAATTGCTGGGCTCGATGGCGCAGCGCGTGGCGCCTTACGAGGGTGTGTCCTGAAGACTCGCCTGAAAGATGCGGTGGGAGGCCCCCTTGGTGCAGGCGTCGCGGGTGAGGGAGGGATGCGGGGGGTGAAAACGAAAAAACCGGTGGTGGTGGAGATCTTCGGGCAGAATTATACGTTGCGCGGCGATGCCGACGAACCCTATGTGCGGGAGCTCGCGCGATTTGTAGATCGAAAGCTTCGGGATCTCTCGGCCCAGACCAAGGTCAGCGATCTGAGCCGGCTGGCCATTCTGTCGGCGATCAACATCGCCCACGAGTATTATCAACTCCGGGATGAGCAGCAGCAACACCAGACGGCGATCCGGCAGATCGGCCGCAAAACCCGCGACATTATCGAGAGCCTTGAAGGGGAATTCGACGATCTTCAATTGCAGTGACCGGCGCGCCGTTGATGGCGCGGGCGCCGGTTGCTTTTCACTAGTTGCTTTGTTAGTGTGAGCCCATTGCCTCTGCCCTGCGCGTGATGCGGGGAGCTGCTTGACCCAACATGAAAATGCAGGGAGCTCTTCTAGGACGTCTTGTGCCGCTCCCGTTTCCAACGGGACGCGCTTTCAGCGTTCGAAGCGCACCCACCTATGCACCCAGGGTCCAAACGATCTCTCCCCACGGCAGGCGCGGGGGCATGGTATGCACGACGGCTGAAGCGGATGCTGGATGATCGGACCTTTTTGACAGGCCATTCAGGTTGCTGATTTTTTGAGACGGTACGCAGGTGCACCCGGGCTATTGACGCACGACCGATGCGATCGCATTGATTCTTGATGGATGACGGCGCCGCCCGCCTGATCCCGCTCGCTGGCCCGTTTTTCCGTTCCGCCATCCGCTCCGCCGCCGAGATTTCTGAAGAAAGGGTGAAATAAAAAATGACCAGCATCAACATTTTATTGATCGGTGATATCGTCGGCGATGCCGGCCGGCGGGTGATCGCCCACCGGCTTGCGGAGGTGAAGGCGGCCCACCGGATCGACCTGGTGATCGGCAACGCGGAGAATGCGGCTGGCGGCTTCGGCATCACGCAAAAGATCGCCCAGGAACTGTTCGCGATGGGCATCGACGTGCTGACGACGGGCAATCACGTCTGGGACAAGCGGGAGGTCTTGGGGCTTCTCGAGCGCGAGCCGCGCGTCTTACGCCCGGCGAATTACCCGGCGGGTTCGCCGGGACGCGGGGTGTTCGTCGTCGCGATCGCTGGCATCGAGATCGCCGTTGTCAACCTCATGGGGCGCGTCTTCATGCCACTCACCGACGACCCGTTTGCGGCGTCCGATCGCGTGCTGCTCGAACTGCGGGATGTGGCTCGCGTGGTGATCGTGGATTTCCACGCCGAAGCGACGAGCGAGAAGTCCGCGTTCGCGTGGTCCCTGGACGGCCGGGTTTCCGCCGTCATCGGAACGCACACCCACGTGGCGACCGCCGACGCGCGCA
>CAZJRH010000385.1:0-8166 GCA_964548215.1 uncultured Nitrospirota bacterium | reverse complement strand
TGGCCGCCCTGCCCGGTCTGATGATTGACCAGCTCGGCCTTGCGCCGGCCCATTTTTTCGATGACAATCCCCTGAGAACTTTCGTTGATATCAATCAGCAGCATTTCATACGGTTCGAGCGTCTGACCGTTCACCTGCTTGAGGATCACCTGCGGTTTTGACACGGCCAGCTCGTAGCCTTCGCGCCGCATGTTTTCAATCAAAATGGCCAGGTGCAGTTCCCCGCGCCCCGAGACTTTAAAGAGCTCGCCGTTTGGGCTCTCTTCCACGCGCAAGGCAACGTTGGTGCGCAGTTCGCGAAACAGCCGCTCGCGCAGGTGACGGCTGGTGACATACTTGCCTTCCGTGCCGGCCAACGGCGACGCGTTGACCATGAATTCCATTGCGAGCGTCGGCTCGCCGATTTCGATCACCGGCAGCGCTTCCGGACGGCTGACGGCGGCGATTGTCTCGCCGATGGCCACTTCCTCCAGTCCCGCCAGGGCGACCACGTCGCCGGTGACGGCCGATTCCAACTCGACCCGATGCAGACCGTGAAAGCCCAGGAGCTTGGTCACCCGCCCCATTTCGACGGCGCCGTCCCGCGTGATCCGGGCAATGGGATCGCCGACGGCCAGCCGTCCCCGCGAGATCTTGCCAATCGCGATGCGGCCGACATACGAATCATAATCGAGCGTCGTCACCAGCATTTGCAGCGGTCCTTCCGCATCGCCGCCAGGCGGCGGCACATGGGAGAGGATCGTCTCGAACAACGGCGCCAGATCGACCGGCGAATCACCCAGATGCCGGATGGCATAGCCCAGTTTCGCCGAGGCGTAAATAATGGGAAAATCGAGCTGCCGGTCGGTCGCGCCGAGCAGCGCGAACAGATCGAACGTCTGGTTGACCACCTCGTCTGGCCGGGCGCCCGAGCGGTCGATCTTATTGATCACGACGATGGGGCAGTGACCGAACTGCAGCGATTTCGACAGGACGAATTTGGTCTGCGGCATGGGGCCGTCGACGGCGTCGATCAGCAGCAGCACGCCGTCCACCATCGTCAGGGTGCGTTCAACCTCGCCGCCGAAGTCGGCGTGGCCGGGCGTGTCGACAATATTGATCCGCGTGTCGCGATAGGTCAGGGCCGTGTTCTTGGCCAGAATGGTGATGCCCCGCTCCCGTTCCAGGTCGTTGGAATCCATCGCCCGTTCCTGGACCTGCTCGTTTAAGCGAAAGGTGCCGCTCTGGCGCAGCAAACCATCCACGAGCGTGGTTTTGCCGTGGTCGACGTGCGCAATAATGGCGATATTGCGGATCTGTTGTTGTGTCGTCACCGTCATGTGAGTACCTTTTATGCCACAAAAAAAGGGCCACAGAAACCCGGGCCCCTGCTAGTGAATTGTATCCGCTCGTCCTCCCCGTCGTCAACCTACGCGTGTGCCCTTATTCCACCTCCCCGCCTGCCCGCTTCAGGGCCTCCACAACGTCGCTTTTCCGGCGCTCCAGCAGTTGGGCTGACGTGGCCTCCATCACCAGCTTGGCGACCGGCTCCGTGTTGGACGCCCGCAGGTTGAACCACCAATCGGGATAGTCGACCGTCACCCCATCGAGCTCGCTCTGAGTGCCGTCGCTGAATCGCGCCTTGATCGCGCTCACCAAGGCGGCCGGATCGGCCGTGTGCACGCGGAGTTCCCCGCTGCCCGCCCAGCGGCCCAGCGGCGCCAATAGCGCCGACAGCGGCTCCCGGCGGCGGACCAGATAGGCCAGGAGTTTGAGCGCCGCAAAAAGCGAATCATCGATGCCGAAGTGTTCCCGGTACATGATGTGGCCGGACAATTCCGCAGCCAGCAGGCCATCCGGGTGGCGATGGATCGCCTCCTTATAAAAGGGATTGCCGACCCGCATCATCACCGGCACCCCGCCCAAGCGTTCGACCTCTTCCCGGACCACCCGGCTGAAGCGCAGATCGTAAAAGACGCGCCCGGCGCCTCGCTCCAGCTCCTGCCGGGCCAGCAGCACGAAGACCAGGTCGACCGGCGCAATCGCGCCACGCTCGTCGACAAAAGCGACCCGATCAGCATCCCCGTCGAACATGATCCCCAAATCGGCGGCCTGTTCCACCACTGCGCGCCGGAGCGACTCGAAATTTTTGGGCTGTAGCGTGTCGCATTCGTGATTGGGGAAATTGCCGTCCGGCGTCTCATAGAGCCGCGTGGACCGAAGACCCAACCGATCCAGCGCGCCCAGGGGGAGTCCGCCCATGCCGTTCGAACAGTCGACCACCACGGAACGCCCGGCCAGGCCGGCGTGGCGAAACGCGCCCGCCAGTTGCTCCTCATACTCCTGGAGAATCGTCGTCGGCACCACACGTCCCTTGACCGCGCGCGGCGCCAGCCCGCCGTCGAGCACCAGCGCTTCGATCGCTTCCAATCCCCGGCCGTAATAGATCTGCTCGGCGTTCGGGTCGATGAATTTGATGCCGTTGTACTCTTTCGGATTGTGCGACGCGGTGATCATCATGCCGTGGCGCCGGTGGCGGGCCACCGCAAAATTCAGCATCGGCGTGCTGGCCAGCCCGATATCCCGGACGGTCACGCCGCCGTCGATCAGGCCCCGAATGGCCGCCTCCGCCAGGGCCGGCGAGGATAACCGCGCGTCCCGGCCCAACAGGACCTCTCCGGCGCCGCTCCACACGGCCAGCGCCAGGGCCGCCCGGTAGGCGACCTCCGGGTTCACCTGGTCGGGCACCGTGCCCCGGACATCGTAGGCTTTGAAGTAGGGAAGTCGCACGCGTCTCTGGGCCTTCGCGCCGGATGGCGCCGATCTGGTCGCGCCACCGGACGAAACATGCTACACTGATGATGCCCGATTGCCGGGCGGATTTCAACGGACCCGAATGCCCCCGCCGCTCAATCATCGCTCCATGCCCAGAGGGCTCCCGGAGCTCGAGGGCCTGTCGGAACTGGCCCTCGATCTGCACTGGACCTGGAGCCACTTCAGCGACCGGCTCTGGGAAATGTTGGACCCGGAGGTGTGGGAGCGCACAAAAAATCCCTACTATATTCTCCAAAATATTTCTCGCACACGGTTAGAAGAAGCCTCCCGCGACGAGCAGTTCATCGCGGAGCTGCGCGGCTGGATTCAGGAACGGCAGCGCTATCTCAGCGATCCCGGCTGGTTCGGCCGGCGCCATGCGGACAGCCGCCTGGGCGCGGTGGCGTACTTCAGCATGGAATTTGGCATCAGCGAAGCGCTGCCCCTTTATTCCGGCGGGCTGGGCGTGCTGGCCGGCGACATGCTGAAAACCGCCAGCGACCTTGGCGTGCCCCTCATCGGCGTGGGGCTGCTTCATCAACAGGGGTATTTTCGGCAGGTCCTGTCCCAGGACGGCCGGCAGTTGGAGGCCTTTCCGTATAACGATCCGACCATGCTGCCGATCACGCCGGTCGAAGCGCCGGACGGCGGCTGGCTTCGGCTGAAGCTGGAACTGCCGGGCCGCTCGCTGATTTTAAAGGTCTGGCGGGCGCGCGTGGGCAAGGTGACCCTCTATCTGCTCGACAGCAATGATCCGCTCAACAGCCCGTGGGACCGCAGCATCACGGCGGCCCTCTACCCGGCCGAGAAGGAGCGCCGGCTCCTGCAGGAAATCGTGCTCGGCGTCGGCGGCTGGCTCACCCTGGAGCAACTGGGCATTGAAGTGGAGCTCTGCCACCTCAACGAAGGCCACGCGGCCTTTGTCGTGCTGGCCCGGACGCAGCAATTCATGAAGCGGACCGGTCAACCCTTTCCCATTGCGCTGCGGGCGACACGGGCGGGCACGCTCTTCACGACGCACACGCCCGTGTCGGCCGGCTTTGACCGCTTCGAGCCGGCGCTGATCATCCCCTACCTGCGCACGCTCACCGCGCGCATGGGCCTCCCGTTGGAGGAGGTGCTGGCGCTGGGGAGAAAAGAGACGAACAACCCGGACGAGCCTTTCAACATGGCCTATCTGGCGATCCGGGGCAGCGGCTTTCTCAACGGCGTGAGCCGGCTGCACGAACGATTCAGCCGCAAATTGTTTCACGACCTCTTCGCGCGCTGGTCCGAGGCGGAGGTGCCCGTCGGCCACGTGACGAACGGCGTGCACATGCCGACGTGGGACTCCCAGGTCGCGGACGAGATCTGGACCGGCGCCTGCGGCAAGGCCCGGTGGCTCGGCCCCGTCGAAGAGTTGTGCGGTCCCACCGCGGAAGTCAGCCTGACCGACATTTCCCGTCTCCGCATCGCAGGTCGTCATGCCCTCATCCGGTACGTGCGCAAGCGGTTGGTGCGGCAATTGCGGGAGCACGGCGCGCCGGCGGCCATGGTCGAGCGGGCCGCCCACGTCCTCGATCCCAACGCGCTCACCCTGGGGTTTGCCCGCCGCTTCACGGCCTACAAACGGCCGACGCTGCTGCTCCACAACCCGGAACGCCTGATGAAAATTCTGCTCAATGAAGAGCGTCCCGTGCAGCTCATCGTCGCCGGCAAGGCCCATCCGGACGATCATGAGGGCAAACATCTGGTGCAGACGCTGGCCCGTTTTGCCGCCCAGCCCGAATTATTCGGCCGCGTCATTTTTCTTGAGGATTACGACATCACGCTGGCCCAGCAGCTCACCGCCGGCATCGACGTCTGGATCAACACGCCCCGCCGCCCCTGGGAAGCCTCCGGCACCAGCGGCATGAAGGTGCTGGTCAACGGCGGCTTGAATTGTTCCGAGCTGGACGGTTGGTGGGCCGAGGCCTACACGCCGGACGTGGGCTGGGCGATCGGCGACGGCCGAGACCATACCGGCCCCGAGTGGGACGCGGTGGAAGCCGAGCAACTCTACACGCTGTTGGAGCTCGAAATCGTGCCGGAATTTTATCGACGGGAACCCGACGGACTGCCCCGGCGGTGGCTGGAACGGGTGCGCACCAGCATGGCGAAGCTGACGCCGCAGTTCAGCGCCAGCCGCATGCTGATCGAGTACGTCGAGAAATTCTATCTGCCGGCCGCGCAGGCCTACCGGGCGCGCACGGCCAACGGCGGCAAATTGGCGGCGCAACTGGAAGAATGGCACTGTCGGATGCTGGAGGACTGGCACACGGTTCGGTTCGGCGACGTGCGGGTCGCCACGGACGGCGGCCGCCATCACATCGAGGTGCAGGTCTATTTCGGCGATCTGGATGCGTCGCTCGTCACTGTTGAGCTCTACGCCAACCCGGAGCACGATGAGCCGCCGGCGCGCTTGCCCATGCAGCGCAAAGACGCCATCGCCGGCTCGGTCAACGGCTACATCTATGCGGCCGATGTGCCGGCTGTTCGCCCCGCGCACAACTTCACGCCGCGCATTATCCCCTATCATCCGCAGGCGTTCGTGCCGCTCGAAGAGTCGCTGATTTTGTGGCAGCGGTAACGCCGTCACGCCATCGTCACACCCGTGGGCACAGCCGCTTCGCAGACTTCACCCCAGCCATCCCCCCAAGCATCCTATGATCTGATTGTGATCGGCGGCGGCATTATGGGCGTCTGGGTGGCCAATGACGCGGCGCATCGCGGCCTGCGGGTGGCGCTGTTTGAACAGGGCGATATCGCCGGCGGCACCAGCAGCCGGACCTCCAAGCTGATCCACGGGGGGCTGCGCTACCTCGAGCAATTCGCGCTTCGATTGGTGGCCGAAAGCGCCCGTGAACGGTCCGTCTGGCTGCGGATCGCTCCCCATCTGATCCGACCCCTGCCGTTTCTGTTCCCGCTCCACCGGACGGCCAAGCACCCGCCCTGGATGGTCCGTCTGGGCATGACACTCTATGACCTGCTCGCTCTGTACCGGAATGTCGAGCCCCATCGGATGCTGTCGGCCGATGCGGCCAAGGCATACGAACCCGTCCTGCGTCAGGCGGATCTGATCGGCGCGGCGAAATTTTTCGACGCACAGATGGATGACGCGCGCACCTGCCTGGCCGTGGCCCTCTCCGCAAGTGCGGCGGGAGCGCACATCGAGACTTACACCCGCGTCGACGGCCTGCTACACCGCCACGGCCGCGTGACCGGCGTGCGAGCGGGCGGGCACGAGTATGCCGCGCGCGTCGTGGTGAATGCCTCCGGGCCATGGCTGGACCGCGTCAGTACGCTGGGCGACGGCGCCGTGCGGCGGCTCCGCACAACGCGCGGCGCCCATCTCGTACTGCCGTCATTGCTCCGTGAGCACGCGCTGATTCTCTCGGCGGGCCGCGACAACCGCGTTTTCTTCATTATGCCGTGGCGGGGATTGACGCTGGTCGGCACAACCGATGTGGACGACGAGGGCGATCCCGCCGCAGTCACCTGCTCGCCGGAAGAACGCCGCTATCTATTGGAAGAAACGCGCAGGGCATTGCCGGGCGCTCCGATTTCGGATGCCGATGTGATCGCACAGTTCGCCGGGGTGCGGCCACTGACGTGTGAAATTGGCCAGCCGGCATCCACCGTCACTCGTGAAGACGTGATCATCGAAGAGCCGAACGGCGTCATCGCCATTGCCGGCGGAAAATTCACCACTGCGCGCGCTGTGGCCGATCGTGTCGTCACGCGCATTGCCGATCGCCTCAAACGCGACGACCTCGCCCCGTGCCGGACGGCATCGACACCGCTGATGGGCGGCGATACGGTCCCACCCGATCAACGGGAAGAGTGGCGCCGAAGGGCACTGACCGCCGGATTAACCGATGACCAATCGCGGGCGCTGATGACCATGTACGGCTCTCGATTTGGCGCATTTCTGGACTTCACCTCGGAGCGGGGCACAGGCGGACGGCTGCATCCAGATCTGCCGTGGATCGGCGCGCAGGTTGATTTTTCCGTCGAGTTTGAGCTGGCGCGTACCATTGAAGATGTACTGCGCCGGCGGTTGCCGGTCGCGCTGGGCCCGTATGGACGAGACGACAGCGTTATCCGAACGGTGGGCGAGCGCCTGCGTGTGTTGCTGGGCTGGGACGCCGGGGCACTCGACGAGCGGATCGCTCGATACGTGGCCGCGCTGCAAAATCCATCACGGCAAAAATAACACCAGGCCGTTCAGCTCGCGCTGTGGCATCCTATTGAGCGAAACCGGAACAAATAAGAGGACAGTGCCAGTTGTGGCGGCATGAGCAAGGCGTACGGTAGAATGGATTTCGGTGGCCGTTGGGTGATTGGATCATAAAGCTCATCAGTTCCTTCCTCCAGGCGCTGCCTCTTTCCTGGGCGCTTGGGATCGGCCGCACCATCGGTCTCGTCTGGTACTATGTTATCCCAATACGCCGGCTGGTCGCACAGAGAAATGTCACACTGGTTTTCGGAACCGAACGGTCCCAACGAGAGCAGCGCCGTATCGTGCGACGTTGTTTTGAAAACCTCTGCATGTTTGGAATTGAGGTCTTCCGCTTGCCAGCTCTGACACACGCTCAGAGCGAAACGCTGGTCGAGCGCAGGAACTGGCACATCATGGAAACAGCGCTGCAGCGAGGCAAAGGCGTCATCGTCGTGACCGCTCACATGGGAAACTACGACCTGGCCGCGTGCGCTCAAGCAATCCGAGGGGTGCCGATCAATGCCATCGTGAAAACGATCCATTGGCCGCCGGCCCATCGCTTTATCTTTGGGTCTCGCGAGCGGGCCGGTCTTAAATTGATCTCGGCCCGGGGCTCAAAGGACGACATCCGTGCAGCACTCACGCGTGGAGAGGTCGTTGTCTTTATTATCGATCAGCATATGCTCCCTCGCCATGGCATCATCTGTGAGTTCTTCGGACACCCGGCCTCCACAACGCCCGCGCCGACGCGCTTTGCACTCGATACCGGCGCGCCGATCGTTCCGTTATGGACCTACCGCAAAGACCGGAGCGGCGCTCATGTACTCTGTGTCGAGCCCGAGTTGGTGCCGGAGACGCCCTACGAAGACCGGGACGCCAATCTCCGCCACAACACCGAGCGACTCAATCGACTGGTTGAAAGTTGGATACGACAACAGCCGGAACAGTGGTTATGGCTGCATCGACGGTGGAAGGTACAGGACAATCCAGAGCAATGGAAGATCCCGGAAAACCTGCGCAAGGCCTCGAGCGTTTGAACAAATTCGCAGAAGGTCGCGTCCAGCGACAACATGATTTATTCAAAGAAACACATCGCCTAAAAAATGGCTCCCCGGGCTGGATTCGAACCAGCG
>CAZJRH010000384.1:0-2270 GCA_964548215.1 uncultured Nitrospirota bacterium | reverse complement strand
CGGTCTGCGGCCGGGCTCTCCAACGCCTACCGCCGCTCGTCCTCGTTGAGGAAAAACCTTGCGGCGTCGGCGGCCGGCGCCTGGCGTACTTCCAGATCAATGCCGATGCCACGCACCACACGCGACGTTGTCCCGATCGCGATGGTATAGATGCCGCTGTGCGACACGGACAATTTGGCATGGCCGGCCGTCGCCCCGCCGACGTCCAGCGTATCCAGCACGCGGCGCACGGCCGCGCGGCCGCGCAGCCAGCTGTCGCGCCGCGACCGTGACGGCCAGGCGGCCGCCGTCGCCCGTTCACTCAGGGAGGCCCCGTCGCCGGTCGTCGTCACCGCCAACGTCACGTCATAGCCCACGGCGTCGGCGATCGTCCGTTCCGCCGCCGGCGCAAGGAGTGGCTGTGTCTGCGTGTCAGCGTGTCGAGTCGGCATGGCGCGCGCCAAAAAAATGGTCGTAGATGGTGTCGATGCTCCGCAGCACTCCCACGTCCAGCTCTCCCGTATCGATCGACTGCCCGGACAACTTTTCGATAAACAACAGCAGATCCATCACCTGCAGCGAGGAGATGATCCGCGATTCGATGAGCGGGGTGTCGTCGCGCACCTCGGCCGGCTGGACCTGCCCGCCCGCCTTGATCACCCATTCCCACAGCGCCCGTCGAATCTCGGTTTCCGTCTTCACAGGCACGGTTCCTCCGTCAACATGCCGTGCTGCAACAGATAGCGGATGCAGCCGGCCGAGATCTCCTTCCGATGCGCCCGGCTTCGGGGATGCGCAAAGGCCGCTTCCTGCACGTCATGGGGCTCGGGCAGACCGGCGTCCCGATAGACGTCAGGGTTGTAGTATTCCTTCCACGTCGCCGCCAGATAACTGCCCAGGTAGTCGCGCACGCCGCACAGCGTCTCCGGCGGCCAGGCGGGCGAATGCCGCTCGAACAACTCCTTGACCAACTGCCGGCCGAAAGCCAGATGGCGGGTCTCGTCGCGGTGATGAAGATAATTGATCTGGCGCGCGATGGGCGCCAGCCGCTCGTCCTTGGCCATGCGCAGGTTGTAGGTGTCGACGATCTCTTCGAAAATCATGATCTTTGCGAAAAACAGAAAATCCTCCTCGCCGGGGGCGTATTGGCGCGGGAAGGTCAGTTTTTTATCCGGGTAGAGTTTCCCGGCGTACCGCGTGCAGAATTCCCCGAAATAGATCATGTGCTTGTTTTCTTCGTCGAGAAAATGGTGCAGATAGGGATCGATGGGGCGGTTGCCCTTGGCGTAGAGCCGCTTGGCCAGTCCTTCGACCAGCGGTTTTTCACCGTGAATGTTCAGGCTGAAAAAATTCACGGCCTCAAAGAAGCTCAACCGCTTCCGTTCGGACTCGGTCAACCGTTCGTAGACGTCGGTCCCATAGAGCGAGAGCAATTCCGGGCTCATGCACCAGTCGTCCGCATTCAGCACCTCGGGCCACTCAAGCTGGGTGTAGGGGTTGGCATAGTCCCGCTTCGAGGCGTTGCACAATGTTTTGACCATTTTTGACGAGCCGGCGCTGCTCATGGTCAGCGCACCCGCACGTGGAGCATATGAATGGTGTAGGGAATCCCCTCCTCGACCTGCAGCGTGGAGAGGGCCTGCTTCACCTCCCGGTCGCAGGCCGCGCGCGTGTCGGAGGGCAGTTCGATAAAATGGCCCTCGATCCGGACCCACCAGTTCCAATGGCCGTCGAGCGTGTCGTAGTAGGTGGTGCGCGTCTCCTCCACGGTCAGTTGGCGGCCGCCGAACCCCTCGGCGAACAACTGTGCCGCGGCGTCCCTTGTTAACTGCTTGCGCCGGCCGGCCGATTCCAGCAGCAACGCGGGCCCCATGTGTTTGAGAAAGATCGGCGTCGTTTTTCGAATAAATTCGTGGCCGTTCTGCCGTCCGATGAAAAACAAATCCATCGCGCCCGCGGGGGCCAGGACCCGGGCCAGTTCGGCGACCGATCGCCGGGGATCGGTGGTCCAGTGAAAGGCCAGAATGCTGTAGAGATAGTCCACCGATCCCGACGCCAGGGGCATCTGCTCGAACGAGCCGTCCACGATGCGTACCTGCGGATAGGGGCGCGTCAGCTCGACGGCCCGCGCGCGCATGTTGGCCGCAGGCTCGACCCCGATCCATTGCGCCTGCGGGGCGCCCTGCGCGGCCAGGTGGGCGAGCGCCCTCCCCGTTCCGCATCCGACATCGACGATGGAGTGGTAGCCCGGCTCGATCTGGATCGAGGCCAGCGCCCGGTCGGCGGCCCGC
>CAZJRH010000383.1:0-1723 GCA_964548215.1 uncultured Nitrospirota bacterium | reverse complement strand
TGGGATCGACGTTTTCAATCGAGCAGATGATCACCACGTTGTCCTTCGAGTCGCGCATCACTTCCAGCTCGAATTCCTTCCAGCCCAGCACCGATTGCTCGATCAGGACGCGGTGCAGCGGGCTGGCCGAGAGGCCGGCTTCCACCTGCACTTGAAATTCCTTCCGATTGTAGGCGATGCCGGCGCCCAGCCCGCCCAGCGTGAACGACGGGCGGATGATGACCGGAAAGCCGATCCGGTCGGCCACTCGTTCGGCCTCCTCCACGCTGGCGGCGTGGCCGCTTTCAGGCACCTCCAGGCCGATCCGCTTCATGGCGTTCTTGAAGGCTTCGCGATCCTCCGCCTTGCGGATGGCCAGGGCGTTGGCCCCGATCAACTGCACGCCGTAGCGGGCCAGCACGCCCCTCTCATCGAGCGTGATGGCCATGTTCAGCGCCGTCTGGCCGCCCATCGTCGGCAGCAGGGCGTCCGGCCGTTCCTTGCTGATGATCGCCTCGAGCACTTCCGGAATGATCGGCTCCAGATAGGTCCGGTGGGCGAATTCGGGATCGGTCATGATCGTGGCGGGGTTGCTGTTGACGAGGATGACCTCGAAGCCCTCTTCCTTCAGGGCCTTGCAGGCCTGCGCGCCAGAATAATCGAATTCGCAGCCCTGGCCGATGACGATCGGGCCTGATCCGATCAGCAGAATTTTGTGGATGTCGGTTCGCTTAGGCATCGGTCATCAGATCGACAAAGCGTTGAAAGAGATAGAACGAGTCATGCGGGCCCGGCGACGCTTCGGGATGAAATTGGACCGAAAACGCCGGCACATCCAGACAGCGCAGGCCCTCAACAGTGCCGTCGTTCAAACTGACGTGGGTCAGGATGACGCGCCCAACGGGCGTGTCGATGTGGCGCCGGCGCTTGGGCGTCGGCAACGGTTTGCCTTCGTGAGCAGGGTCCGCCTCCCCGTCGCTGAATTTCACGCCGAAACCGTGGTTCTGCGTCGTGATCTCCACCCGGCCGGTCTCCAGATCCATCACCGGATGGTTGCCGCCGTGATGGCCGAACCGAAGCTTGTAGGTCGAAGCGCCGAGCGCCAGCCCCATCAGTTGATGGCCCAGGCAGACGCCCAGGATCGGCTTCTTACCCAGCAAGGCGCGCACGGCATCGATGGCATAGGTCAGCGCGGCCGGATCGCCCGGGCCGTTCGACAGCACGATGCCGTCGGGATTTTTGGCCAGGACGGCCTCCGCCGTCGTCTGCGCCGGCACGACCGTGACATGACAACCGGCGCTCACCAGCGCGCGCAGAATCGAATATTTGACCCCAAAATCGTAGACGATCACTTTCAGCGACGAATAATACCGCGGCCGATCGGCGATCGGTTCCGGCCATTCATAGGGTGCGGCGCACGTGAGTTCTTTGACCAGATCCCGTCCGATGAGACCGGGCAGCGAGCGCGCCCGCTCGGCCAGGCGCGTGGGATTCAAATCCTCGGTGGACAGCAGGGCCGGCTGCTCGCCATGATCCCGAATATGGCGGGTCAGCGCGCGGGTGTCGATGCCCTCGATACCGATGATCTTGTGACGGGTCAGATAATGGCCCAGCGTCCCCACCGCCCGCCAGTTGCTGGCCCGCCGGCCGGCTTCCTTCACGATGAAACCGTTCAGGAAGGGACGGCGCGCTTCGACGTCGGCGTTGTTGACGCCGTAGTTACCGATCAACGGATAAGTCATTG
>CAZJRH010000382.1:0-3565 GCA_964548215.1 uncultured Nitrospirota bacterium | reverse complement strand
CAGCGCCACCAGCAGCACCATGCCGCCGATGGCCGCCAGCAGAATCGGTTCCAGGGCGGAGGCGAGCGTTTTCAACGAATAATCGACCTCCCGGTCGTAATATTCCGAGACTTTGATCAGCATCTCGTCGATCCGCCCCGTCTCCTCGCCGACGGAGACCATTTGCAGCACGACCGGCGGAAACAACTTGCCCTCCCGCATCGGATCGGACAGATTCCGCCCCTGCCGGATCGCCTCAGAAATCTTCTTGATCAGTTTCGACAGCGCGCTGTTGCCCACCGTGATGGAAACGATCTCCAGCACCTGGAGCACCGGCAGGCCGCTGCGGGTCAGGATCGCAAACACCAGGGCGAAGCGCGACAGCGCCGATTTCAGGAAGATCGGCCCGAAGAGCGGCAGTCGCAGCTTGATATGATCCCACCGCTCCAGGCCGGCCGTGGTCTTTAAATATTTCTTCGTGCCGTACCAGCCCCCGATCGTCAGACCCAGTATCAACCACCAATAATTCATGAAGGCCATATTGGTCCAGATCATGATCCGGGTCGGCAACGGCAGCTGGACCCTAAACGTGCTGTAGACCTTGGCGAAGGTCGGCACGACGAAAACCATCAAGAGCACAAACGCCACGACCATGCTGGCGATGATGATCTTGGGATAGCGCGTCGCCGTGTTGATCCGCTGGCGCGTCTCCCGCTCGTGCTCACCCAGTTGCAGCAGCCGGTCCAGAATCACGTCCAGGACACCGGCCTGCTCTCCGGCCGAGATCATGCCGACATAGAGGCCGTCGAAGACGTCGGGATGCTTTTCCAGCGCCTGCGAGAAGGACATGCCCCCCTCCACGTCGCGACGGACCTGCTCGAGCAGTGTTTTCAATTTCGGATTTTCCATCTGGGAGATCAGGGCCTGAAAACTTCCTGAAAAGGAGACGCCGGCGGAAATCAGGCTGTGCAGCTGCCGCGTGAAAAAAAGCCGGTCCTGCTCACTGACCGTCCGAAAGCGGGCAAGAAAATCGCCCGACAGCAGATCATCCCGCTTTTCCGTGATGGAGACCGGCCAGCACCCCTGCGCATCCAGTTGCGCGGCCACGGCATCGCGGCTGGTACTCTCAAACGAACCGACCAACATTCCGCCGGCTTTGTCCCGCGCCTTATATTCGAAGATGGGCATGTGATGTGACCGCCGTGCGCGTTATTCGTCGATTTCCTGCGTCACCCGCAACACTTCTTGCAGCGTCGTCATACCGGCGGCCGCTTTGATCAGTCCGTCCTCACGCATGGTCAGAAAACCCGACTTCCGCGCGGTGATCTGAATCTCCCGCGCGCTGACCCGGCTGACGATGAGCGCCCGGATGGGGTCATCGATCATCAACAACTCGAAGATCCCGACCCGGCCGGCATAGCCGCTGTCGCGGCAGTCCTGGCAGCCTCGTCCATGCATGTAGTTCGCCCCCTCCGGCACCCCGCCCCCCTTGTTGTTCAGATTCCGGAGCAACTCGGGCGGCGGCGTGAAGGGCTGCTTGCAGCGCTGGCAAACCCGGCGGACCAGCCGCTGCGCCACCACGCCGCTCACGGTGGAGGCGATCAGGAAGGGTTCCACCCCCATGTCGACCAAGCGGGTGACCGCGCTGGGCGCGTCATTGGTATGGAGCGTGGAGAAAACCAAATGGCCGGTCAGGGCGGCCTGGATGGCGATGGTCGCGGTTTCCTTATCCCGGATCTCGCCCACCATGATCACGTCAGGGTCCTGCCGGAGGATCGAGCGCAGCCCGCTGGCGAAGGTGACGCCGGCCTTCGGATTCACGTGGACCTGATTGATGATTTTGAGCTGGTATTCGACAGGGTCCTCGATCGTGACGATGTTTTTGTCGATCGAGTTGATCTCCTGCAGCGACGCGTAGAGCGTCGTCGATTTGCCGCTGCCGGTCGGCCCCGTCACCAGAATCAGTCCATAGGGGCGCCGGATGAGCTTGCGGAAGGCGGGCAGATACTGCTCGCCGAAGCCCGATTCCTCCAACCCCACCAGCACGTTGCTCTTGTCCAGCAACCGCATCACCACTTTTTCGCCGAAGACCGTCGGCAGCGTCGAGAGACGGATATCCAGGTCCTTTTTACCGACCTTGAGCTGGATGGAGCCGTCCTGCGGGATCCGCTTCTCGGCGATGTCGATATTGCCCATGATTTTGATGCGCGACGTCACGCCGGCCTGCAAATGGCGGGGCGAGGTGAGCACCTCGCGCAGCATGCCGTCCACACGGTACCGGATCCGCAGCACGTCCTCGTCTGGTTCCAGGTGAATGTCGCTGGCTCCCTCCCGCACGGCTTGCGCGATCATCATGTTGACGAATTTGATGACCGGCGCGTCTTCGGCCTTCAATTCGCCGGTGAACGCGCGCATCTCCTTGATCAGGGTCATGTCGCCCAGCTCGTCCATCTGGTAGGAGTCGTCGAGGCTGACCTCACCCGCCCGGCGGTCGCGTGGCGCGCGCCGGTCCTGCCCGGCCCGCTGGTCGTCCAGGCTCTTGACGACGCGCTCCATCGAGGAGGTGATGCTGTAATATCGGTTGATCGCCTTCAGCACCTCGTGTTCCCGGCTCACCACGGGCTGCACCTCCAAGCCGGTGGCCTGGCGAACAGCATCGATCGCGAACACGTTGAGCGGATCGACCATGGCAAGCGTCAGCGTGCGTTCCTTCTTGTACAACGGCAACACCTGGTAGCGCCGGGCCATCTGTTCGGGCACCGTCTTCACAACGGCCTGGTCGATGACGATGTCTCCCAGTTCGATGTACTCGATGCCCATCTGGGAACCCAGCATCTTGATCATGGCCTCTTCAGTCACGAAACCCATTTTCAAGAGGATGGTGCCCAAGCGGCCGCCGTGCCGGTGCTGGTAGGCCAACGCCTGGTTGAGTTGCTCGTCGGTCAGCAACCCCGCGTTAATCAGCAATTCGCCGAGTTTTTTTCGTTTTAATGAAGGGGTAGTCATTGGGGCGGTCACATCATTAATAAAGCCGGGCTCCCGCTCAACACACACTGGCTCACACGTAAAGATAACCGGCGATTGACGTTCTGTCAAAATAATCAGGGGGGAGATGGCGCTTCGACATGGCCATGGCATGCACCATGGCTCCGTGCTCAGATTCCGCCTTCACCGGCGTTGCCGGTGAAGCTCCATTCATCTCCCCCCTGCTACCCCCCATCGCCCATACATGATTGGGGCATGGCTCGCGTGTCAGACCGACGCTCGGCTGTCATTCTGGCAGGGGGAACTCGGTCCCTCTGACTTTATTGCCCTGAAGAGAGGGTCAACGACACTTCGATTTTAGTCGCCGATTCAACGATGACCACACGGGCGGGTGTCACATCCTTCACAAAAAACTTGCCCTGCAGCGTCTCGCCCCGCTGAGCCGTCATCAATTCGCCGTTGCGGGACAGAAACGCCTGGTCCCTGCCTCCGCCTTTATCCAGGTAGCCGATATATCGGAACTGGGATAATTCCTGTCGCGCCCGCGCGGCGGCGAGCTCTTCGGGAGAGGGCGGAGGCGGCGGAGGCGGCGGGGGCGGCG
>CAZJRH010000381.1:0-5038 GCA_964548215.1 uncultured Nitrospirota bacterium | reverse complement strand
GCCCCTCCAGTTGCACCATGGGGTAGAGCAGAACATCCTGCCCGATCACCACTTCGTCATCGATAAAGGTCGTCTCCGGATGGCGCATGGTCACGCCCGAAGCCAGATGGCGGCCCACGATCCGCCGCCGCACCGACGCCTCGGCCCGGGCCAGATCCAAGCGGCTGTTGACCCCCAGCAACTCCTCGGACGGCTCCACCTCGACCGCTTGCACGACGCCGCCGGCCCCGACCGCGATCTTCACCAGATCGGTCAAATAATATTCGCCCTTGGCATTGTCTGGGCGAATTTTTCGCAATGCGCCCGCCAGCCACTTGCCTTCGGCCACGTAAAGGCCGCCGTTGACCTCGAGCACGCCCCGCTCCGCCGGCGTGGCCTCCGTCTCCTCGACGATCGCCGTCACCCGCCCGCCCGCCGATCGAATGATCCGGCCGTAGCCGGTCGGATCGGCCAGCCGCACGCTGGCCAGGCTCAACGTCGCCGGTTGGGTCCGATGGGCCTCCAGCAGCCGACGGATGGTTGCCGGCGTGATCAAGGGCAGATCGCCGTTCAGAATCACCACGGGCGCACGCGCGCCTTCAAACCGGCGCCGCACTTGCATCACCGCATGGGCCGTGCCCAGGAGCTTGCGTTGCACCACGGTCCGGCAGGGCAACCCCTCCAACGCGGCCTTCACCTCCGGCGCCTGATGACCGACGACCACCATGATCGCGGCGCACCCGGCCCCCTTGGCCGCCAGCACCGGATAATGAATCATCGGGCGCCCGGCCACGGCATGGAGCACCTTGGCCCGCTGGGAGCGCATGCGCGTCCCCAGGCCGGCCGCCAGCACGATCGCCATCGGTCCCGCCATCCGTCGTCCTATCGTGGCGCGCCGACGGCCGCTTGCACCCCGGGGGGTGCGCCTTTGGGCGGCGTGTTCGGAGTGAAAAGTCCGCCGGAAATAATCAGCTTCATGCTGTCTTCCACGCTCATCGCCAACGGAATGATCTCCCGCTCGGGCACAAACAGCAAATATCCCGACGTCGGGTTCGGGGTCGTCGGCACATAGACGCTCACCACGGTCTCGCGCGTGGCCGCCTGAACTTCCGGCGCGGTGCCCGTCACATAGGCGATCGAATATTGTCCCAGCCGCGGAAATTCGATCAGCACGACCCGGCTGAACTGATTTTTCTGCTGCAGCGACAGCGCATCGACGATCGATTTCATCAACAGATAGACCGGCCGCACGACGGGCACCCGCCGGAGCACCGCTTCCCACACGCGCACCAGCTCCCGCCCCAGGAAGTTGGTGGCAACCACGCCGGCCAGGAGAATCAGGGCCACCAGCACGACGATGCCCAGCCCCGGCAGATAAAACGCCAAATGACGCTGGAGCACGCCGCCCACAATGCCGTCCAGCGCAACCAGGAGAGTTTTCAGGATTAAATAGGTGCCCCAAATGGGCGTGATGACCAGTAGCCCGGCCAGAAAATACCGACGAAGATGCACTAAAAATTGGGCCATGAAGCTCCGAAGTTTGTCAATAATTTCAAACGGCTCATCTTACCCGTTTTATGGGGGGCATGCAAGTCCCAAGTTGAACCGTAACTCGTCTTGCGCTATGATGAATTCCACGCGAGCTGTCCGCGATTGACCAGGGGACGACCGATCACCACACTGTGGGGTTGCGCAACCGGCAATGGCCAGACTTCTTGAGCTGATTCTGTACGGCGTTCGGCAGTTTCAAACGATGACCCGGGTCACCTTCGGCCCGGGCCTCAATCTACTGACCGGCAATATCGGCACCGGCAAGAGCACCATCTGCGAATTGACGGCGGCGCTGCTGATTCCGGGCGCGTCGTTTCGCCCCTTTGCGCATCCCCACCATCCGGAACGGGCCCAGGCGGCCCTGACGTTTCAAGGCGAGGACGGCGTCCGGTATCGATTGATCCGGGACTTTATCAAGGATCGCGTCACGCTGGCCAAGCTCGACCCGCAGACTCCGGGCGCGGCGGCCGGCTCCACCCCCATCGCCACCGACGCTCCATCGGTCGAGGCGGCGATCCAGCGCCTGCTGCCGGGCCTGACGGCCGAGCAGCTTCGGCAGGGCTGGCTCTTTACGCAGGCCCAATTGCCGTCGGCGCTCGGCTACGGCATGAATGGCGCGGCCACGCTCCCGGCCACATCCGCCGCGCCGGCCACCGCCGGCCGGGTCAACAGCGGGCCGGCCGGGTCGCGGCTGGAACAGCTCAGACGATCGCTTGCCAGCGCTGAAGAAGTGACCACGCTGGACGAAAAAGTCATGGCCGCGCAGGATCGGGCTTCCGGGGTCGCGCAGAAGTTGCTCGTCCTGTCCCGGCTGGAGGAGGAACGCGCCGGACTCAAGGCCGAGCTGGAGGCGTTTGTCGGGTTTGATCAGCTCCCCCCCGACTATGCCGGGCTGATCGACGGGCTGGGCGAGCGCGAGCGCGCGCTGCATTCCCACCACGACGGCATGCATGAACAGCAGCGCGATCTCGAGGAGGAGCGCGCCACGCTGCCCAGCGAGCCGTTTTTTAAACAGCGCTGGTTCATGATCGGCGCCGGCCTGACGGGACTGTCGCTGCTGGTGCTCGTGCTCTCCCCCTTCGTCAGCCTCACCGGCTCGCTGAAACTCATCCCGCTGGGAATGCTGCTGGCCGGCTTGGGGCTGGTCGTCTGGACGTTTCTGGCCGACATGAAGACGCAGCGCCGGCTCGAACAACTGGACGCAAAGATCAAATTGCTGAAAATCGAGCGGGATGCCACGGACAAACGTTTCGGACGCGAGCAGAAAACCGCGCTCGATCTACTGGCGCTGACCAAATCCCAGACGGTCCCGGCGTTCCAGGACCGGATTCGCAACTATCAACGATTGAAAGAATCGATCGAGCAGCTGGAGCAGGAGCAGGCGCGCCATCTGGGCGGCCAATCCCCGGACCAGCTGGAACAGCAACACCGAAAACTCGTTGACGAAGCCAAGAAGCTGGAAGAACAGATGCGCGCGATCACCTCGTCGGCCAGCGGCGGCCTCGCCGATGTCGCCAGCCTGCAGGCGGAAATCGCCCGGCTGGAAGCGGCCCAGGGAGGGAACGCGGGGGGTGAGATGGAACTCGAATCGCACTTCGCCTCAAAAGCCCCCGCGCCCGCCGTCGCCGCGCCGGTCGCCGGCTCATGGGTCGACGTGCTGAAGGCCCGCTGGCCGCACGACGATCCGTCGCGGCAGACCGCCATCGGCGCCCTCTTTGCGAAACTCACCGGCGGCCAGTACACCAAGGTCGACTGGTCCGACGGCCGCCTGCGCGTGCAGACGGCCTCGCAGCAGGCGATCGATCCCGACTTGCTCAGCAGCGGACAGCGCGACCTGCTGGCCCTGGCCTGTTTTCTGGCGCCGTGGCTCCCCTCCCAACCGGAGAAGAGCCGCCACCCGGTCGGCCGGTTTCCATTACTGCTGGACGAACCATTTCTCTCGATGGATCACGCCGTGCAATCGGTCTGCCTGCAATTGTTGAGGGCCATCGCGCCCGCGCAGCAGGTGATCCTGGCGACCCGGATGACGGTGGCCGAGCAGCCCGCCGATCATCGCATCAGCCTCCCCCTGGCGGCGCCGGCCGTCGAGGCCACGAACCGATAAGCCGGATGATGCGGGGGGTCTTCATCACACTCGAGGGCGTCGAGGGAAGCGGAAAAAGCACGCAACTGGACCGCCTGGCGACGCGTCTGCGCCTCTACGGGTACACCGTCGCCACGACCCGCGAACCGGGCGGCACCGCCATGGGTGAGAAACTTCGCGCCCTGCTGCTCGACATCCGGCACACCGCCCTGCGCCCCAAAACGGAACTGTTTCTCTATCTGGCCGGCCGCAGCCAGCACCTGCAAACGGTGCTTGAACCGCTCCTGGCCAAGGGCGTCGTCATCCTGTGCGACCGGTTCAGTGATGCGACCATCGCCTATCAGGGCTTCGGCCGCCGCCTGAAGAGTCCCGAATTCGAGCGGATCGTCCGCTACGCCGCCGACGGCCTCCAGCCAGATTTGACCGTCCTGCTCGATCTGGAGCCACGCACGGCGCTGGACCGCATCAGCGGCCGCGGCGAAACCAACCGGCTGGATCGTGAAACCCTCGCCTTTCACACGCGGGTGCGGAGCGGCTATCGGACGCTGGCCCGCCGCTTCCCCCGGCGCATCAAGGTCGTGAACGCCCGGCCGGACGAGCAGCGCGTGGCCGCGGCCATCGAACGGCTGATCCTGCCGCGACTCCGCCGCCTGAATAGCGGCCGCCGCTGGGCCGGAACACAGTGACCATGCCGACACCGTCAGAACCGCTCATCATCGGACACACGCAACCAATCCGTCAGTTGACCGCCGTCCTGCGCAGCGACCGCCTGGCGCACGCCTATCTGTTCGGAGGCCCCGAGGGCGTCGGCAAACGATTGGTGGCCGCCCGATGGGCGACGGCGATCAACTGCGAGCGGCCCGCATCCGGGCGCCCGGAGACATTCGGCGGCTGTCCAAGCGGCCCGGACGCCTGTCGCTCCTGCCGGATGGAGCTGTCGGGCACCCATCCGGACCGGTTGCTGATCGAACCGGACGGCCAGTTCATCAAGATCGAGCAAGTCCGCGAACTGCAAGCCGCGCTGAATTTCACCGCCTGGTCGGGCCGGCGCAAGATCGCCCTGATCGACCGGGCCGAACGGCTGAACCAGGAAGCGGCCAACGCCCTGTTGAAAACAGTCGAGGAGCCGCCGGCGGACAGCCTGTTGATCCTCATCAGCTCGGCGCCCGACGATCTGCTCCCCACCCTGCGCTCCCGCTGTCATCTCGTGCGATTCTTTCCGCTCGAGCCGCAACAGTTGACCCGGTGGCTAATCGACCAGCGGCAGTGGGCGCCGGAGGAGGCCGCGCTGGTCAGCGCGATCGCCAACGGCTGCGTCGGCAGGGCGCTGGCCGGCGACCCCGCGCTGCTGCGCGAAGAACGGGACGCCGTCGATCGCTGGCTGGCCCAGAGCTGCCTGGACCCTTCAAACCCGCTCGACGCGCT
>CAZJRH010000380.1:0-3894 GCA_964548215.1 uncultured Nitrospirota bacterium | reverse complement strand
CCGGCCCGCATCGCCTCGACAGCCACCTCCTCGCCAATGGTGCCGGACATGATGATGAACGGCAGGTCGAGCCCCTTTTTCTGCGCCAGCGCCAATGCGGCCAGCCCATTGAATTGCGGCAGCGAATAGTCCGAGATGATGACATCCCATCCCTGCTGGTCGAGCGCGGCCGTCATGGCCTGGGCCGTATCCACCCGTTCACATGTCAGGTCGTAGCCGTTCCGGCGCAGCTCACGGACGAGCAACGCGGCATCGTCAGCGGAATCCTCAATGATCAACACGCAAAGTGGTTTGCCCATCGCCAGGCCTCCGGCTACGACCGCCCGTTCTTCATCGGCGGGGGTTCGTTGATGACGAGCCAGTACAATTTCAACTGGTGGATGGCTTTGGCGAACTGCTCAAAGTCCACCGGCTTTCGCACGTAACTGTTGGCGCCCATTTTGTAACCGTTGATCAGGTCCTGCTCCTCTTTCGATGAGGTGAGGATGATGATGGGGAGAAGCGCCGTCCGTGGATCGGCGCGAAGCCGTTTCAACACTTCCAGGCCGTCCAGCTTGGGAAGCTTCAGATCGAGCAGCACGACCTGCGGCATGACGTCCATGTCCCGCCCTGCATAGGGGCCCGTGCCAAAGAGATAATCGAGCGCCTCCACCCCGTCGCGGGCCACCACGATCTTGTTCACGATGTTATGTTTTTTAAGCGCGCGAACGGTCAGCGCCTCGTCATCGGGATTGTCTTCAACCAGCAGAATGATTTTCTCGGCCATCGATCGTCTCCTTGTTCGTTACAGCGTGAAGTAGAACGTCGCGCCGTGTTCGACGGCGCCCTCGGCCCAGATGCGGCCGCCATGCCGGTGCACGATCCGCTGCACGGTCGCCAGCCCGACCCCCGTGCCGGGGAATTCGGTCATGGCATGCAACCGCTGAAACACGCCGAACAGTTTTTCAGCATACGTCATGTCGAAGCCGGCCCCGTCGTCCCGCACGAAATAGACCGGCCGGCCTTCCTGCTCGGCGACGCCGAACTCGATCCGGGCCCGCGGTTTTTTACCGGTGAACTTCCAGGCATTGCCCAGCAGGTTTTCCAGGACGGCCCGGAGCAGCCGCGAATCGCCTCGTGCGACGACGCCTTCCGCGATGACAAACTCCACCGAGCGTTCCGGCGAACGTTCCGGTTGGGCCTTCGTCAACCCGGTAACAACGGCGCGCGCCAGGGCGGTCATATCCACCCGCTCATGCCGCATCTCGGAGCGCGTCACTTGTGAGAGGTTGAGCATGTCGTCAATGAGCTGGGCCATCCGCTGGCTGGCCGCGCGGACGCGTCGCAGCGAGTCTTGGCCATCGGCGCCCAGCTTTTCGGAATAGTCCTCCAGCAGCGCCTGGCTGAAACCGTCAATGGTTCGCAGCGGCGCGCGAAGATCGTGCGAGACGGAGTAGCTGAAGGCCTCGAGTTCCTTGTTGGCGAGTTCGAGTCTGGTGTTGAGTTGCTTGATGGCCGCTTCGGCCTGCTTGCGCTCGGTGATATCGATGATCGAGGCCAGGACAAAGGTCCCTTCCGGGGTGGTGAGGGGGCTGAGCCCGATCTCGATCGGGATCTCGCGTCCATCTTTGCGCAGCCCATAGAGATCCCGGCCGGCCCCCATGGGGCGAGTATGAGGGTTTCCGAAAAAGCCCGCCCGATGTTCCGGGTGTTTGCCGCGAAATCGTTCGGGCACCAATGACTCGATGGATTGGGCCATCAACTCTTCCCGGGTGTAGCCAAAGAGCCGCTCCATCTGAGCGTTGACCAGCGCAATCCGGCCTTCCCGATTCACCATCACCATGCCGTTGGGGGCTGCTTCAATCACAATCCGGAACCGCTCCTCCGCCTGCTTGCGTGTGAACTCCAGCCGGTTCAACGCCCGGGCGCTGCCCCAGACCAGCGCGCCCAGAAGGGCGATGCTGGCGGCGACGGAGAGCGCCACCCCGAACTCGGTCTCGTACAATCCAGCCTGCTGCCCGGCCAATCTGAGCCAGCCGATCGCCAACAACACGCCGATCACGGCGGGCAGCAGACGGCGGGCCATGACGCCGCCGGGGTGATCGCTGGTGATGGTTTCCATCAATCCGCGCTCCGGGCGCGCGAAGAGCAGGCCCAGACAGAGGAGCAGAAACGCCAGCGCCGTGTTCAACGCCATGGGAATGTAGAACGTGGCGCCGTAGAGGGCGGTGACGCCATAGGCATAGCCGGTCACCGCCAGCAGGGAGACCATGGTGGCCGCCAGGGTGAGATACTGCGCCGGACGATGGCCCCGGGCCGATTCGACGTCGATGGTGATCAGCGCCGCGCCGAGGAAAAGAAAATTGAGGGCGGTATTGGGCGCCATCCGGTTGGGAACGCCGGGACCCAGCGCGCCCAGTTTTTCCCGGAACAGCCATTGATCGATTCCGATATCCCATTCGAGCGCATAGTCCAGCAGCTTGAGCGCCCCGATTGCGGCCACGATCGCGGCGCAGAAAATTCCGATGGCTCGATTCCGGACGGTCGTCTGCTCCCGGCGCAGCAGTCAGAGCGACAGTCCGCTCAACACAAACGCGATCGCCGTGACGGGATTCATGGAGACGAAGCCCGGGATCACACTCGTGAACGCGGCGATATCGTAGCTCCAGCCGAACAGGCTCAGGCTGCCGACGAGTATGACGCCCATGCCGGCGACAACGGGAACGGATCTGAACGAGATGGTGGAAGCGGAGGGGGGGTGGGACGCCATTCGTTTACCCCATGGGATGGGTTAAACTCGGCCCCGGACCCCGCGCCGAGATGACGGCGGGGGGAACCCGCAAGAACAGGCGAGCAGACATGCTAGTGAAGGCGGCTGAACCGATCGTGGCAAACCTCCAATGGTTTCCAATGGTTCTGTCCTTAGCCGATGCCGCGAGGATATCGTTCATCGTTGCGATTGTCAACTGTCTTCAACTGCCCTAGCTCGCCGTGATCCCCGCTTTTAGACGGGGGCGAAGGCGAGCGAATTTAATGCGCATCTATTCCTCTGCAGTGAATAACCCCCGCCTTCAGGCGGGGGTTATTCAACTCCTGGCGCGGAGTTGCTATACTGCCGCCGTGGAGAGCCTGTTTGACCGGGACGAATCGCCGGACCGTTCTGACACCCCCTCGACCCGGGCGCCGTTGGCCGACCGGATGCGGCCGCGGACGCTCGAAGAGTTCGTCGGCCAGGAGCATCTGCTGGGGGCGACGGCCGGCGCCCCGCAGGGCGCCACGCTGCTGCGAGCCTTCATCCGGTCCGATCGTCCTCCGTCGATCATCTTTTGGGGGCCGCCCGGTTCCGGAAAAACCACGCTGGCCCGGTTGATCGCCCAGGCGACCAAGTGCCATTTCGTTTTTTTCTCCGCCGTGCTGGCTGGTGTGAAGGAAGTGCGTGAGGTGATCAAGGCGGCGGCGTTGCGTCAGCGGGCCAAGGGGGACGGACAACGGACGATTCTCTTCGTCGATGAGATTCACCGGTTCAACCGAAGCCAGCAGGACGCCTTTCTGCCCCACGTGGAGGACGGAACGATCATCCTGATGGGGGCCACGACTGAAAATCCCAGCTTTGCCCTCAACGCGCCGTTGCTCTCCCGCTGTCAGGTCGTGGTGCTGCGCCCGCTCACGCCGGCCGATCTGGCGACGATTCTTCATCGCGCGCTGGCCGATCCGGAACGCGGGCTGGGGACGCTGGCCATTGATGCGCCGGCGCCGCTGCTGGAGCGGATCGCCGATTGGGCCGAGGGGGACGCCCGCCGGGCGTTGAATCTGCTTGAGTCGGCCGTCGCACTGTGCGCGCCGCCGGTCAAGGGGCGCCGGACGTTGACCGAAGCGGCCGTGCGGGAGGCGGCCCAGGAGCGGCTGTTGCTCTTT
>CAZJRH010000379.1:0-4606 GCA_964548215.1 uncultured Nitrospirota bacterium | reverse complement strand
CTCTCGGGAGGCGAGCAGCAACGGGTGGCGCTGGCCCGAGCGCTGGCCGTCGAGCCGGAGATTCTGCTGCTGGACGAACCGCTCAGCGCGCTCGATCCACAGACCAAGAGCCGGCTGCAGCAGGAGTTGCGCCGGATTCATGACGAACTCAAAACAACCACCCTGCACGTCACGCACAATTTCGAGGAAGCGCTCAATCTGGCCGACCGGGTGGGGATTCTCTACCAGGGCCGGCTGTTGCAGGTGGGCGACCCGGTGGAGGTCTTTCAAGCACCCAATTGCCGGCAGGTGGCCGAGTTCATCGGCATGGAGAATCTCTTCGAGGGCGTGGTGACCAAAACCGCCGTGGCCGGCGCGGAGGAGGACTGCAACGCCGTCTTCACCGCCGGCGGCGCCGAATTTGTGGTGCTGACCGACCGGGAGGGCAAGGCGCACGCCTGCATCCGGCCGGAGGAGATCATCCTCTCCACCGATGCGTTCGAATCGTCGGCGGCCAATAGTTTCAGCGGCACAATCAGGGAAGTTTCGGACAAGCGGATCATCAGCCGGGTCGTGGTGGAAACGCCGACGCCCTTCGTTGTCTACGTCACCCGCACCTCCCGCCAGCGGCTCAAGCTGCAACCGGGTCAGGCAATCAACCTGGTCTTCAAAGCCTCCGCGGTACACGTCTTTTGATCCGATCGTCGATAACCATGCGCCCGCGAGCGATGCCAGTCTTGATTTTGACCAGCCTGCTTGCTACACTGCCCGCGGCGTGCGCGCAGAGTGACGCCCCCGGCACGCCGGGCGGGCAGGCTGCGTCGAAAATCACCGGCGCCGAAGGGCGCGGCGGGGCGGTGACGCCGTCGCCGGTCGAAATCTGGAGCGAAGGCCGGCTGGTTCACACCCTCCAGTGGGATGAGCTGCAGGCGTTGTCGACGCAGTCGTTCGACACCGGCCTGACGGATGCGCAAACCGGCTATCTGCTCATCGACGTGCTTCGGCAGATCGGCGTCACCGAGGCCAAGGCGGTGACGCTCTACGGCCGCGGGGTCACCGAACCGGTCAGGCTGGGCTGGCAGGTGGTGGCCAATCCGGCCAATCAGATTCTGATGGGACTCACGCACAAAGGCACGGTTAAAATCGTGGCAAAGGACATCGAATTGTTAGATCGGGATCGCTGGGTCCGCCATCTCTATAAGATTGAGATACAGCCAGGGTCACCCCAGGACAACCGGGCGATCAAGAAGACCAAACGAGCAGAAAAATAAATGGATAGACGCCCCGTGCTTTCGCCGCGCATGAAAATTCTCGCCTTGATCGCCGTTGCCGTCGCCTCTTTTTTGATCCACGACGCGCGCCTGCTGCTCGGCCTGTTCGCCCTGCACCTGGGCGCATGGTTCGCGTTTCGGCTCCCATCGGCCATGTTGATCCGGACATTCAGGAAACTGTCCTTCTTCATCATCATGATCCTGCTGGCCTTTGCGTTCTTTCCCTCGGAAAATATCCAGGGCGACGTCGGGCGCGAGCTGGTCGTGCCCGGAACATCGATCGGCCTCAGCCTCACCGGCCTGCTGATGGGCGTGCTGATGGCCCTGCGGATGCTGACCGTCATCATCGCCTCGCAGATCGTGCAGATGACGGCCAAGCCGGGCGAATTCGTGGTGGGGCTGCGGGGGTTGCTGCTGCCGGAGGTGGCGGCCCTGACGATCGACAGCACGCTCCATCTGCTCGGTCCCCAGAGCGACCGGGCCGCCGGAGGCGGAGGCGGCATGGGCGGCGGCCGCCATGCCGACCGGCAGGCAGGGGGCCAGGGCGGCGGGAGCGCCGCCGCGCCGGAGCCCGGCTTCTTCTCCGTGTTCAACGTGAAGCGGATCAAGGAGGGCGATTTCGGCTTTTTCATCGAGATGATCGAGCAGGGACTGGCCCGCTCCCGCGCCTATCTGTCCTCCCAACACACCAAGGTCGACCCCAAGATCCTGCACGACGTCTCGATCATCTCCGGGCTCTGCCTGCTCATGATGACGGCCAAGCTGTTGAAAGTACTCCCCGGCATTCCGTTCGCCCCCGGCTACAAAATCACCTTTCTGGTGCCACTCTACATCCTCGCCGCGGAATTGACCCACACCCGTTTCGCCGCGACGATCACCGGCACCACCGTCGGCGTCATCTCGTTTCTCTTCGGCGACGGCCGGTTCGGCATCTTCGAAATCTTCAAGCACATCACCCCCGGCCTGGTCGTCGATCTGCTCGCGCCGATCACGCGGCGATGGATGTCGAAACCCTCCGCCATCCCCTTCATGTGTCTGGGCGCCCTGTGCGCGCTGACACGGGCGACCACCATGCTGGCGGTCGTCTTTTTCATCGAAGGCAATGCGGTGCTGTTTGCGCTGGTCGGCTTTCAGGGCGTCTCACAGGTTTTCTTCGGCGCCCTGAGCGGTTTCGTCACGTTTTATCTCGTCAAGTCGCTCGGCCGGCTGAAAACGGCCGCCGGGCTTGCTCCGTCCGCTCCCTCCCAGCCAGACACCCGCCCCGCCTCAAATGAATCACCCTCCACGCCCCCGCCCGCCAACGGCGAGGGTGGAAAGGGTGGCGGGGGCGGTCGCGGGGATGGAAGCGGCGGCGGAAGAAACGTTCGTCCACTGATTGAAACCAAGTAACCACGTCACGAGGAGATCGGCATGGCTGAGATTATTACAGGCAAGGGGATGGATCGCACGCACATCAAAGGCAAGCTCATGGCCGAATCACTGGTCGATAAGCGCGTCCTGAAAACCACCGAAACGGACAAGGAAATCAGCATTCTTCCGGACCTGAACGTCATCGGCATCGGTGGCCACAGCATTCTGGATCGGGGCAAATCGGCCGTCTTCCCCCTGATTGACGAAGTCGTCAAGAACAAGGGCCTGCACAAGATGATTCTGGGCGTGAGCGGCGGGGCGCGCACCCGCCATATTTTCAGCATCGCGCTCGATCTGGGCATTCCGACGGGCGGGCTGGCCCACGTGGCCGGCGCCTCGGAGGAGCAGTACGAAAAAATGCTCCAGGCGTTGCTGGCCAAGCACGGCGGCATCCAGCTCACCAAGGACCACATCTGGGACATCCCGCACAAGCTGGCCTCCGGAATGATTCCAATCATGATCGGCATGCCGCCTTACCACTACTGGGAGCAACCGCCGCGTAAAGGCCGCCTGCCGATGAACGGCTCCGACTTCGGCCTCTACATCTTCGCCGAAGCCATGGGCGCGCGCTCGATGATTTACCTCAAGGACGAGGACGGCCTCTACACCGACGACCCGAAGAAAAACCCCAGGGCCGAATTCATCCCGAAGATCAGCGTGCAGGAGCTGATCAAACGCGACCTGCCGGATCTGCTGATTGAGCGAATGGTGCTCGAGACGATGATGACCGCGCGTCATGTGAAGGAGATTTACATCGTCAACGGCCTCAAACCCGGCAACCTGACCAGGGCGCTCAATCACGAAAATGCGGGAACGATCATCTATCGAGCCTAACCACAACCGCCCATAAATCTCATGGGGACAGATTTAAATCTGTCCCCATGAGGGCGCAAAGGAGAAGAACGAAATGGCAATTGTGAAAGATAAGAAAACCGGACGGAAGGAAATCGAATCCGAGTTCATGGGGGAATCGCTCTCCTCCAAGACACTCATCGCCTCCACGGAAGGCGACGTCATCCGGATTCTGCCCGACGTGAACGTCGTCAAAATCGGCGGCCAGAGCGTGATCGACCGCGGCCGGCCGGCCGTCTATCCGATTCTGGAGGAGCTGGTCAAGAACAAAAAGAAGCACAAACTGCTCATCTGCGTCGGCGGCGGCACGCGCGCCCGCCACGCCTATGAGATCGCGCTGGACCTGGAACTGCCCACGGGCGTGATCGCGGCCGTCGGCGAGGCCACCCCACGGCAGAACGCCCGGATGGTCCAGATGCTGCTGGCCAAGCACGGCGGCGTCTACATCCTGCCGGACGATTTCGAAAAACTGCCGCTCTATTTCGGCCTCGGCTGCATTCCCATCATGAGCGGCATGGCGCCGTACGATTACTGGGAAAAACCGTCGGGGACGGGCCGGATTCCGGCCAACCGGACCGACTCGGGCACCTATCTGTCGGCGGAATATCTGGGCGCCCGCTCGCTGATCTATATCAAGGATGAAGACGGCCTCTACACCGACGACCCGAAGAAAAATCCGAAGGCGAAGCTCATTCGCAAGATCAGCGCGCAGGAGTTGCTCAAGAACGAGCTGCCGGACATGATCATCGAGCGGGTGGTGCTGGAGAACATGGTCAACGCCCGCCACATGCGCAAGATTCAGATCATCAACGGCCTGAAGAAGGGCAACATCACCAAGGCGCTGGCCGGCGAGCACGTGGGAACGATCATTTACGCCTGAAGTCCCACCCAGCGCTGCAACGTAAACAGCGCGACATTGCACGCGCCGTGAAACAGAATGGGGGCGATGAGCGCGCCGGTGCGGGACTGCAGCCAGCCGAAGAGCAGACCGGGGAAGAACACATCCGCCCGGCTCACGTCGTTTGTCACCAGCACGTGGCCGGCCGCAAAGAGCAGATTGGCCATGAGCAGTCCCGGGCCCCAGGAGGCGCCGA
>CAZJRH010000378.1:0-4092 GCA_964548215.1 uncultured Nitrospirota bacterium | reverse complement strand
CAATCGCCTTGTCCACGCCGCCGGCGATCGACATGTGGGCGCCCAGCCATGGGCCGGTGTGGCTCATCATCCCTGCCGGGCCAGCGCATCGATCAACGGCCGGTTGGCCGGTGGAAACGAATAGTCGGCCAGCTCGCCGGGCAGGACCCAGCGGATCGCCTGGCAGCCGAGCGTTTGGGGTTCGCCCTCGGTCAGTTCACATCGATAAAAATGGAGCTCCACCCATCCGTAATCATAGACATGGCGGATCACCTGCTCCAATCCTTTGATCGCCACTTCCACGCCCAACTCTTCGCGCGCCTCGCGCCGCAGGCACTCTTCCACCGTTTCGTTCGCTTCGCGTTTGCCGCCGGGAAATTCCCACTGCCCGCCGTGCATCGACTCGCGGCGCCGCTGCGCGATCAGGTACCGTCCGTTTCGCTCGATGATCGCCGCGGCGACCACCAGCGGGTCAGCGGCCGTTCGTTTGGCCATGGCGGCGCCCCCCGCGGCGGCGCGCAGCCGTCGCCGGCGTCATCGGATAGGATTTGCACTGACGGCTCATCGGACAGCGCGGGCAGGCGGGCAGACGGGCCGTGCAGCGCATCGCGCCGAAGTCCATCAGCCCCTGATTGAAATCATACGCGGTTCGCTTCGGCAGCAGCCGCTCGGCCAGCGCCCACAGATGGGCGCTGTTTTTGATGATCGCCCCGTCGCCGACGAAGATCCGGTGCAGGACGCGCGCCACGTTCGTGTCGAGAATCGGCGCCGCCTTGCCATAGGCGAAGGTCGCAATGGCGCCGGCGGTGTAGCGGCCGATGCCCTTGAACTGCTGCAACTGCTCCGGCTCTTCGGGCAGCTTGCCGCCGTATCGCTCCACGGTTTCACAGGCGATCGAATGCAGCCGCAGTGGCCGGACGTTGTACCCCAGCGGATACCAGACTCGCTTGACCTCGCTCGGCGACGCCTCGGCCAGCGTTTCAAACGTCGGATAGCGCGTCAGAAATTCATGATACTTTGGGATCACCCGATCGACCTGCGTCTGCTGCAACATGATCTCGGAGACAAGGACTTTGTACGGATCGGTGGTCTTGCGCCAGGGCAGGTCGCGTTGATTGCGCCGGTACCAGGCCAGGAGGCGTCGTCGAAATGATTGCCGGGCGGCCACCGTCGGAAAACTTGCCGCCTTGGATCGCTTCCGCTTCCGGCCGGCCGATCGGGCCACCTACCCTCCCAGCCACGATCGAACGGAGATCACCCCCACGGGTTTGCCCTTGGCCGTCACCATCAGGTGGCGGATGTTCTGCTCCCCCATCATGCGATGCGCCTCTTCCAACGAGATCTCCTGATCGACGGAGGCGACCGGAGAGCTCATCAACGCTTCGGCCTTCACCTCGCCGGCTTTCACCTCCGCCGCCAGCACTTTGCGGATCAGATCTTTTTCGGTGATGATGCCGACGATCTGCTCTCCCGACTTGATCAAGACGCTGCCGATGTCCCGCTTGGCCATCAATTGGCTGACGGCCAGCGCCGTCGTTTCGGGACTTACGCATACCAATTGCGTCGACATGACCTCTCTCACAAGTGGCTGTTTCTTGTTCATCGTCCCTATGGCTCCGGGGTAAACTGCATCGGGTCGGTGCCGCCCGGTCCAATCAACGGGGCGACCGTACCTGACGACGGCGCGGATGGCAATGGCTCGCCCTGGGGCGTCAGCCCTCCTGGCGCGCGCGCGCCCGGGAAAACAAGTTGCACATTCTCCAGCCGAAGCTGGGGGCTTCCCAGCGGGCCCGACACAACGGCCGTCAGGGGCGGCCCGCCGACCGGCGTGATGCCCTGCCACGAAATCTGCGCCCGCAGGGCGAGCGTGGAGCGCATCAGCGGCTGCTGTACCTGCGCCGTGCCGCTGAGACCGAGCTGCCCCAGGGGCCCCAGAGCCGTGCAGGTGGAGATGTCCGCGCGGCCCTGCGTCAACGACAGCCCGCACGTGACTTGCTCAAACTCGACGCGCTCGAGCGGCACCTGCCACCGCTGCATCACCTCTCCCCCAAGCACCATCCGTTCGACATTCAGAAAGAGCGTCCCCGTGCCGTAGAGCGGCTGATCGGCGGACCATTCATAGGCGAGATTGCCCGACAGCCGACCGCTCAACCCTTTGACCCCGGGCAGGAACGGTTGGACATTGGCCAGATCGAACCCTTCAATGCGCGTCAGATCGATGCGATAGAGCGGCGCGTCGGATGACTGGGGCCGGCCGATTTCCACCTGTCCTTCAATAACGCCCTCGGCCAGCTCGGCCCGAATGCGCACCACCTTGCGGCGCGACAACAACGAGGCCAGCACCGGCTCCGCGCTCACGCTCGAGAAGTCGGCCCATTTCGTCCGGCCGTCGGGCGCGCCAAGGGTCACGCCGTGCCACCGGAGTCCCAGGGGATAGAGCCGCTCCACCGAGAGCGCCTGGATCCGCACGCCAGCCGTGGCTTCCGCCCGCCGCAGCAACCACCGGCCGACCGCGTCGTAGGGCAGCGCCAGATACAAAAAGACGAAAAACAGCAGCAGCGCCGCGCAGACATATCCAAGAATAGTGAGCCACCGCACCCGATCCATACCCTCTCTCGATAATTGCTGGGGCGATTGTACCGATCAACGGCGGAGAAAGTCAAAATAAGGGAGTCAGATAGCCAACCGCCACACTACCTAGCCGCCTTACTTTAGCTGTGTTATCATACGCGGCATGACGTTGAGTGCACATGAAGGGCGCCTGATCATCGCGGCCAGCGAGCAGGATTCCAACCTCTATTACGCCACGCGGTTTCTGGCGCCGGATTCGTTCATTTTTCTGCAAACGCGAGAGAAAAAGCTTTTGCTCATGAGCGATCTGGAACTGGATCGCGCCAAAGCGCAGGCCACGGTCGACGAGGTGCTCTCCTACAGCGACTACGAAGCCAAGGCGAAGGGCGAGTTTGGGGCCGCGCCGACGCTGGTGCAGACGTTGTCGGTGCTGCTGCGCGAGCGCGGCTTGACGCGGCTGCTGGCGCCGGCCAATTTCCCGCTGATCTACGCCGACACTCTGCGAAAGGCGGGCTTCGACCTGCAACCGCAAGCCGATCCCTATTTTCCGGAACGGCTCGTCAAGCATCCAGACGAGATCGAGGCGATCACGGCCGCCCAACGGGCGACCGAAGCGGCCATGCACGACGCCATCGGCCTGATCGCCGAAAGCCGGATCAAGGACGGTCTGCTCTATACGGCCAATGGGAAACAGGACGCGCCACTGACCTCGGAGCGGATTAGACAGGTCATCAATCTGAAGCTCATGGAGCTGGGCTACGTCGCGCAGCACACGATCGTCGCCTGCGGCGAACAGGCGTGCGATCCGCATAACGAAGGCGCCGGCCCGCTGCGCGCCAACCAGCCGATCATTCTCGACGTTTTTCCCCGCTCCTCGAGCACGCGCTACTTTGCCGACATGACGCGCACGGTGGTCAAAGGCCGCGCCAGTGACGGGCAGAAACAACTCTATGACCTGGTGCGCCAGGGGCAGGAGCTGGCCTTCGGGCAGATCAAAGCGGGCGCCGACGGGCAAAAGATTCATGAGGGAATTATGAAGCTGTTTGAACGGGCCGGTCGCCGCACGGGGCTGATGAACGGCCGGATGCAGGGCTTTTTCCACGGCACGGGCCATGGCGTCGGGCTGGATATTCACGAGCCTCCCCGCATCAGCCGGAACGGCGCGCGGCTGGAGCGCGGCCACGTGGTCACGGTGGAGCCGGGGCTCTATTATCCCGACGTCGGCGCGGTCCGATTGGAGGACCTGGTCGTCGTCACCGACGACGGTTGCATCAATCTGACCACCTTTCCGAAGCAGTTGGAAGTCTGACGCGCCACCGCCCATGGCCATCCAGGGCAAACGGGTCGCCGATTCCGCCGCGGAGATGCTGCAGGTCATCCTCCCCAATGACACCAACCCTCTGGGCAACGCGCTGGGCGGCACCGTCATGCATTGGATTGATCTGGTCGCCGCGATCGCCGCCTACCGCCACAGCCGCCGGCCGGTGGTCACGGTCTCGATGGACCGGCTCGATTTTCGGGAACCGATTCGCCTCGGCTACA
>CAZJRH010000377.1:0-2351 GCA_964548215.1 uncultured Nitrospirota bacterium | reverse complement strand
GGGCGGCCGCGTCACCCCAGCAATGGCCCGTCCCCGTCATCCTGAAGTATGCCGACTCCGCGGGCACGGCGACCAAGCCGTTTCTGCTCACCACCCCCTCGGCCGACGTAACGTTGCCGGGCGCAGGGCCGTTGACCTGGCTGTATGGAAACGCCGGCGCGAGCGGCTTCTACCGCAGCCTCCATGCGCCGCCGCTGCGAAAGATGCTGGGCGCAGGCGCGTTGACGCGGCTGGAGCCGACCGAACGAATCAGCCTGCTCGACGATCTGTGGGCATTGAGCCAAAATGGCACGCTCTCCATCACGGAAGTCATGGAAACACTCACCGGATTGGCTGGTGATCCAAGCCGCGTGGTGGTGCAGGCGGCGGCCGGCTACCTTGAGACGATCACCGACCAACTGACGCCTCCCGATCAACAGCCGGCCATCGCATCAGTGACGACCGCATGGTTTGAACCCCTGTGGCGCCGCATGGGTTGGGACGCGGCGAATGACGATGACGAAGTGCGGCTGGCCCGCGCCGCCTGCCTCTGGGCGCTGGGGCGCGTAGCGCGATCGGAAGCGCTCCTGCGCGAAGCGGCCACGCGATTCGAGCAATGGATCATCGACCCCGCGTCGATCGATCCCACGCTGGCCACGCCGCTGGCCCGGTTGCGCGCCACCACCGGCGACGCGGCGCAGTTCGAGCAATTTTTGAAACTGTTGACGGACGCCCCGACGCCCGAGGCGCGCGATCGCTATCTGCTGGCGCTGTCCGATTTTCCCGATCCCGCATTGGCCCGCCGCTACCTGGAGTTTTCGCTCGGCGACGGCGTCCGGTCGCAGGACGGCTGGAAACCCCTGCGCTATCTGCTGGGGCAGGCGGCCCATCCCGCCGTGCAAGCCGAAGCCTGGCGGTTCATGCAGGCGCATTGGGACGCGCTCCGGGAGAAATGCGGCAGCGTGGGGGCGACTCGGATGCTCCAGGGACTGCGCCACGTCTGGCGGCGGGAGTGGGAAGCGGAAGTTCAACGATTCTTCGACACGCCGGGCCATCGGATCGCCGCCGGCGAACGGGCGCTGGCGCAAACACTGGAATTCATTCGGGTTGGGATCGCGTTTAAAGAGCGCCAGCAACCGCCCCTGGTGAAGTGGCTGAGAGGAAAAACCTAGAAAATGGGGACAGATTTATTTTTCAGATGTTACGAGTAGGGCAAAAATAAATCTGTCCCCATTTTATCCGGGCCTTTTACATTTCTAGGCCTGTCGCCGTATAATCGGGGTCGATGGACCCCGTGATCCTGCTCCTGCTTATCCTGTTGGTCGTCGTCATCGTCGGCTTGGGTCTGCTGTTGATCCGGCGGCCCTCGGCCGCCCACGATGGCGGCCTGGGGCTGATGCAGCAACAGCTCGACGCCCTCCGCGCACAGATGCAGGAGAGCGTCGGCCAGCTCACCACAAACGTCAATCGGCAACTCAACGCCGTCACGCAGCAATTGCAAAGCACCACCGGGCAGATCGGCAGCCGGCTCGACAACGCCGCCAAGGTGGTGGGCGAGGTCAAGCACAACCTCGGCGAACTCTCCAAGGCGACGCAGCAGGTCTACGATGTCGGCAAGGACATCGCCAGCCTGCAGGAAATTTTGCGGGCGCCGAAGCTGCGGGGCGTGCTCGGTGAGCTGTTTCTGGGCGATCTGCTGGGGCAGATCCTGCCGCCCACACAATTCACGCTCCAGCATCGCTTCAAGAGCGGTGAAATCGTCGACGCCGCCGTGCGGCTGGGCCAGTTTCTGGTGCCCATCGATTCAAAATTCCCTCTGGAGAATTTTCTTCGGATCCACGCGGCCCCTGATGACGAGCGGAAAAGTGCCCGGAGGAAGTTTGTCTCCGACGTGAAAAAACATATCGACGCGATCTCCAAAAAATATATTCTGCCCGATGAAGGCACCTTTTCCTTCGCCCTGATGTATGTGCCAGCCGAAAACGTCTATTACGAGACCATCATCAAGGACGAGAATCTGGCCGATGAAATGAGCCTGTGCGCCTATGCCCTGGAGCGGAAGGTCATCCCCGTCTCACCCAACAGTCTCTATGCCTACCTGCAGGCGATCGTCATGGGGCTGAAGGGATTGCAGATCGAAAAAAGCGCGCAATTGATCATCACCCAGCTCGATGCGCTCAAACGCGACCTGAAAAAATTCAGCGATCTGCACGATACGACGGGCACCCATCTCACCAATGCATTCAACAAATATCAGGACGCCAGCCGCCAGTTGGTCCACCTGTCCGATAAATTGGATCAGGCCGGCAGCGGCGCCATCGACGAGCGGCCGGCGACGGCGAAGGAACTGGCCCGACCGGACCAGCCGGCGC
>CAZJRH010000376.1:0-4694 GCA_964548215.1 uncultured Nitrospirota bacterium | reverse complement strand
TCATCTCTCGGACGGTGTCGCTCAGGTCGAGAAACTCCGTGATGGCCCGGCGGCCCTTGAAGCCGGTGCCGTTGCACTCGTGACAGCCGCGGCCCTGCAGCAGTGTCGCGTCCTTCAGCAGCGCGGGCGACAACCTCGCCTCCTCGCACTGCTCCGGCGTGATCGTGGCCGGTTCGCGGCAGCCGGGGCAGATCCCCCGCACCAGCCGCTGCGCCAGGATGCAGTTGAGCGACGAGACGAAATTATAGGGCTCGATCCCCATGTTGACGAACCGGCCGATGACGTCGAACGCGTTGTTGGCGTGGACCGTGGTGAACACCAAATGACCCGTGAGCGCCGATTGGATGGCGATCTGCGCCGTCTCCGCGTCGCGGATTTCGCCGACCATGATCTTGTCCGGGTCATGGCGCAGGATCGACCGGAGGCCGCGGGCGAACGTCAGCCCCTTCTTCTCGTTGACCGGGATCTGCACCACGCCCTCGAGCAGGTATTCGACCGGGTCCTCGATCGTGATGATCTTGTCCTCGTGATTGTTGATCTCGCTGATGGCCGCGTAGAGCGTCGTCGTCTTGCCGCTGCCGGTCGGCCCCGTCACCAGCACCATGCCGTACGGCTCGACAATCGCCCGGCGGAAGCGCCGCAGATCGCCCGGGTTGAACCCCAGGCGGTCCAAGCGCAATTCGTTGACCCCCGCCGTGATGTATTCCTTGTCGAGGATCCGGATCACCACGTCCTCGCCGAAGATGCTCGGCAGGATGGACACGCGGAAATCGACCTTGCGCCCCTCCAAGCGGAATTTGAACCGGCCGTCCTGAGGCACCCGTTTTTCGGCAATGTCCAGGTCGGACATCACCTTGATGCGGGAAATGAGCGCGGACTGCAGTTGAATGTCCAACGGGGCCATGGCCGGATAGAGCACGCCGTCGATGCGATACTTGACCAGCACCGACCGGCTGATCGCTTCGATATGAATGTCGCTCGCCCGCCGCTGCAGCGCGTTCAGCAGCATGGAGTCGACCAGCCGGATGACCGGGCTCGTATCCTTGCTGATCTTCTCGACCGACAGCACTTCCTCGCCGGCCTCGTCCTCCTTGATCAGGACCGCGCCCATGTCGGCGCCGACCTGTTTGAGCACCTGGGTCGAACTCTCGCTGCGCTTCAACACCTCCAGGATCGCAGCCTTGCTCGAGACCAGCATCCGCAGTTGCCGCTTCAGCACCAGCTCCAACTCGTCGAGCGCGCGGACGTTGCTGGGATCGCTGATCACGATCGTGAGACTGCCCTCCGACGCCTCGAAGGGCACGAACGGATAGCGGTACATCAGCTCCACCGGAATCCACTGGTATTCGGCCGGATTGAACCGATAGTGCTCCAGCGGCTGATAGGCCAGGCGATATTGCTGGGCCAGCGCCTTGGCCAGCTGCTCGTCGCTCACCAGCCCTTGCTTGACCAGCCGTTCGCCCAGCTGCATGTCGTCGATCGTCGCGCCGTTCTTTCCCTCACGGGCCTGGCCCGGCTCGTTGACGCAGGCCGCCTGCACCTGTTCCGGCGTCACCAGCCCCAGCGTGACCAGCAGATCGCCCAGCCGGCGCCGCTGCCCGGGTTTTCGTCCCACACCGGTTTCACCCAGTTTTCCCGTCGTCCGTTCACTCATTGCATGGTCCCGGCCAGGTAAAAGATCGGCAGATACATCGCGACCACGATCAACGCCACCAGGCCGCCCATCAGCAACAAAATCGTCGGTTCGATCCAGGTCATCAGGCGATTCAACAACCGGTCCAGCTCGCCTTCATGAAATTCTGCCATCTCGTTCAACATCTCGGGCAGCGCGCCGGCCGCTTCGCCGATCTCGATCATTTCAACCGACATGCGCGGCAGCAGCGCCACGCGGCTGAACGCCCGGGCCAGCCCGCCGCCGGCCGTGACGTCATCCGCCACCCGGCCCACGCCGGCGGCGAAGAGCGGATTCGTCATCGACGCTTCCACCATGCGCAGCGCCGGCACCAACGGAATACCGCCCTGCAACGTTGCCCCCAGCGTGCGGATCATCCCGACGATGTGATGGACACGGATGGCCTCCCCGATGACCGGCACATAGAGCAGCGCCTGCTGCGCCAGCGCCCGGACCCGCTGACCCGAGAAGGCCGTATAGGCCGCCGCCGCGGCAACGGCAACGCCGGCCGCCAGCCAGAGAAACTGGTTGCGGATCAGGTCGACCGCGCCGAGGAACCACCGCGTCAGCAACGGAAGCTCCACCTGCGCGTCCCGATAGACGTCGGCGAAGCTCGGCACGACGTACACCATCAGAAAGGTGATCACGCAGGCGCCGACCAGAACCAAAAACAGCGGATAGGTTACGGCCGCGCGGACCTTGCTTTGGACGGCGCTCATCCGGCGCAGGAATGCGATATAGCGTATCACCACCTCGACGACATGGCCCGTCTGCTCGCCCGAGCGGAGCGACGCCACATAGAGCGCGGGAAAGTAGCGCGGAAATGCTCCCATCGCCTCGGACAGCGCGGCGCCGCCCCGCACCAGGTCCCGGACCTCGGCCATCGTCTGATGAAACCCGGCGTGGCTGGCCCGGTCGATCAGCAAATCCAACGCGCGCAGAATCGGCACGCCCGCCTTGAGCAGCGCAGCCAGTTCCTGATTGAAAACGAGAAACTCCTGCAGCCCGAAACGGCCGTGCCGCCCGGAATCGGAAAATGCGAGGGAAAATTTCGGCCGGACGGAAAAAATGAGGTAGCCAAGCTCTTGCAGGCGAGCCCTGGCGCGTTCCGCGCTCTCCGCCTCGATCCGCTCGATACTGGTCGTCCCGTCCACCCGAGCCACCCGGCAGGAATAGATTGGCATAACACTCCCCTGTGACGCGCAAATCCCCGTCATTGTTCAGTATACGGGATGCCGAAAGATCGTGCAAGTTATTGGGAAGTCAAGGGGAGATGCTCCTCCCTGCCTGCCGGCAGGCAGGCCCCCTTGACAATCCCCATCGCCATACGAGCTGCAGCGATGGCTCGCATGTCGATTGTAATCAAGGGGAGCATGACTCAGCTCCCCTTGATAATCCCCATCGCCGTACGCGTTGCACCAATGACTCGCGTGTCAAATCAACGCTCGGCTTGCGTTCATTCTCTTACCCTTCACTCTCCTCACTTTTAGCCTGTTCCCAGAGCCGGTCGAGTTCTTCGAGCGACCAGCCCTGGCCTTTTTCGCCTCGTAAGGGACGTCCCTGTTGCTCGGCTAATCGCTCAACCCGGCGGAAGCGATTCAGAAAACGGCCGGTCGCCCGTTGGAGCGCCTCTTCCGGATCAATCTGCAGAAACCTCGACAGATTGACCACGGCAAAGAGCAGATCACCCAGCTCCGCCTCCTGGCGCGGGCGCGGCTCCGACTCGATCGCCGCCGTCAATTCGCGCCATTCCTCCATGACCTTGTCCGCGACGGGCGCCTTGTCCGGCCAATCGAATCCAACGCGGGCCGCCTTGGCCTGGACCCGATGCGCGCGCAGCAACGCGGGCAGCGAGCGCGGCACGCCGTCGACGGCCGACGTGCGCCCGCTGGCGCCCGCCTCCGTCCGCTTAATCTCCTCCCACCGGGCCAGGACCTCTTCGGCCGTCTTCACCTCCCGGCCCGTGTGCCCCTTGTCTTCGCCTCCGCCAAACACGTGCGGATGACGGCGGGTCATCTTGTCCGCCGAGGCCGTGACGACGTCGTCGATGTCGAATTCACCCGCCTCCGCGGCGATCTGCGCGTGGAAGATCACCTGGAAGAGCAGGTCGCCCAGCTCCTCCTTCAGCCGCGGCGGCTGGCCCTGCTCGATGGCCTCCAGCACTTCATGCGTCTCCTCCAGTAAAAAAGGCGTCAGGCTGTCACGGGTTTGCTGACGGTCCCACGGACAACCGCCGTTGCCGCGCAATCGCTTCATGATCCCGGTCAATCGCTCAAACGGCGTCGTCATCTTCAAACCCCATTCTCCATTTTCTATTCTCCATTCTCTCGTTCTTCACCGACCATTCAAAAATTCAAAATTTCCTCATTATACGATTTTCCAACCTTCTGGAGCTTTATTGATGACTTGCAACGAGCAGGGGCTTATAATAAGCCCATCATGGGCGATGAATCGCAATTTACCGTTCGTGACCGACGGCGAACGCGCGAAGACGTCGCTCCTTCCACCCGTACGTCACCTGATGCGTTAGCTGTTCCGCTCACCGCGCAGCTCTCGGACGCGTCCAACACGGAGCCGCCTTCCTCACGCGGTCCGCGACCGCCGGTCAGCGTTGCCGAACTGTTAATCGGATTGGCCACCTCCGCCTTTGTCGCATTGGGGCTGCAACCGGCTGATGCGGGAGGCCTCGTCGATCCGTCCGGCCAAGCCGCCGGAGGGCCGCCGGTCGATTTGGAGCAGGCCCGCCACTTGATCGACATGCTGGCGATGCTGGAGCAGAAGACGGCCGGCAATCTGACGCCGGAAGAGACGGCGCTGCTGCAGCAGTTGCTCTATTCGCTCCGACTGGCGTTCGTCGACAAGAGTCGGGCCGCCTGGCGCGCTCCCTCCGGAGGAGCCCCCGGAACCGCCACATGACGCCGACGGACGCGTCCCAAGCCGCGCCGCCGCCAACTTCCCCCCCTTCCCGGCCCGGGTCCGCGCGCCGCCGCTGGGTCATCGTTGCGCTGCTCTCCTCGCTGCT
>CAZJRH010000375.1:0-1826 GCA_964548215.1 uncultured Nitrospirota bacterium | reverse complement strand
GGTTGAGATTGTACCACGCAGCCATTGCGCCGGAAGCCTGCCCAGCCCTTGTTCTCAACGCCGATTACCGGCCGTTGAGCTACTATCCCCTGTCGCTGTGGAGCTGGCAGGATGCCATCAAGGCGGTGTTCCTTGACCGGGTCAATATCGTCTCGGAATATGAGCGGGTGGTGCGCAGCCCCTCATTTGAATTCAAGCTGCCCAGTGTTGTCTCGCTCAAAACCTATGTGAAGCCCTCGCGCACGCCGGCTTTCACACGGTTCAATGTTTTCCTGCGCGACTGTTTCACATGCCAGTATTGCGGTTCTCACGATGATCTGACCTTCGATCACGTAACGCCGCGCTCAAAGGGCGGGCACACGACGTGGGACAATGTTGTCGCCGCATGTTCGCCCTGCAATCTGACCAAGGGCGGCTATCTGCCGCATGAAGCCCGGATGTTCCCGACGCACAAGCCGCACTGCCCAAGCGTCAATGAGCTTCACAAGAATGGCAGGCATTTTCCGCCAAACTACCTGCACGAGAGCTGGCAGGATTATCTTTATTGGGATACGGAACTTGATCCTTGATTTCGCGCGCCTGTGAAAGCGATTGCAGCGAGCACAATCGAGATAACCGCGTTCCAGCCAGCAAGTGAAATTCCAAAAATGCGAAGCGCCGCCTCGTCGCACGCAACCACTGTTTTGGTGAGATCGGGCAGTCCGCCGGATACATCGCCGCTGCATGTCCCGGGGCCCGGCCAGAATTTCCACTCAACGCCTGCGTGATAGGCCCCGAAGATCGCGCTGCCCGCCAGAATTAGGGCCAGAAGATAAAGTCCTGGCTTCGCAAAGGTGTCCGGCAGCAGCAACACAACAAGTGAGAGCGGAATTACAGCATAGTAAGCCCAGCGCTGCAGGAGGCAGAGGTGGCAGGGATCGAAGCCCGCGAATTGAAAAATCCAGGCGCCTGCGATTGTTGCCGTGGCGACGATGAGAATAGTCGACAGCGCCTTTTGTGGCGTCAAATAATTCAGCATGATGCGGCCAATCCGGATGTGCCCAGGAATTTGAAGATGAGGTACAGTGCAATCACCAGCGCCGCAAGAGCCATTGCAATCAGGCCCAGGCGTTTTTCAATGAACATGCGGATGGGCTCGCCAAACTTCTTGAGGGCCCACGAGAGCGCGAAAAACCTGGCACCCCTTGCCAGGATGCAGGACAGGATGAAGAAGACCATGTTGACCTGAACGACGCCCGCCAGGATTGTAACAATCTTGATTGGCGGCAGATGGGCGAGGCCAGATGTGACCAGCAGCACCATGATTGTGGATTGGCCAGCGCAGGTTTTCAGATTTTCAAACTGCGCAAGCTTGCCATAAAAATCCAGGACTGGTTGCGCCACCGTCTCATAGGCCCAATAGCCCAGGAGATATCCAGCGATGCCGCCCAGTGTGGACGCAAGTGTCGCAATGAGGGCAAGGCGATAGGCGCGTTCCGGCCTGGCAAGCGCCATCGGCAAAAAAAGCACGTCTGCCGGCACGAGGAAAACCGAGCTTTCGATGAAGGCGATAACGGCCAGCCAAATTTCCGCGGATTTTCTGGAGGCGAGCGAGAAGGTCCACTCATAGAGTTTTCGGAGCATGGATATCCTAGTCGAAATTTGGCTTGGTGCTGCGCAGGTTCTTTGTCGTTGAACGCTTTGATTTTGAATCGAGACGGCGTGTTTTTGAAGCTTTTGTGGGGCGTGTCGCGATACGTCTTTTTGGCCGGATTGAGGCCTTGCGCAGGAGTTCAACCAGTTTCACCAGGGCAGTCGCCCTGTTACGGTCCTGCGAACGATGTTCC
>CAZJRH010000374.1:0-2359 GCA_964548215.1 uncultured Nitrospirota bacterium | reverse complement strand
ATCGCCTATACCTGCCGGCGGCACGGCCGGATGCGGCTCTGCCTCATCCGGCCGGACGGCCGCGAGGGCGGCATCTTCACGCCCGACGGCGCATGGAACGACGAGGCGCCGACCTGGTCGCCGAGCGGCCGCCAAGTCATTTTCACGTCCAACCGCACCGGTCGCTATCAACTCTATTTGATTCAGAGCGACGGCACCGGGCTGGAGCAACTGACCAAGGGCTCCGACAATCGCGTGATGCCGGCGTGGTCTCCGAAATAACCTCGGACATTCTTGCCATTCGGGAGGAATTGGGTTATAGTGCAGCAGGCCGTTTGCTCGATGGATTAGCGTTGCGGACTCAGCCGCAACATCCGAACACAGCGAAGCGATCCCTTGATGTTCTAGAAGCGGGGTTCTTCAACACCGTGGTACGCATTGGAGGAGAGATGAGCAAGCAGTTTATGAAGACAATCGGCACGTCCACGCTCTGCCTGCTGGCCGGGCTGCTCCTGCTGACGGGCTGTCCGAAGAAACCGAGTGATACGACCGCCTCCACGGACCGCGTCAAACCGCCGGCCGGCACGTCGCCGGGCGGCGAGACGCCGGGCATCGATTCGCCCTCGGTGCGGGAGGAGGAGTTGGCCGGCGTGGGGAAGCCGATCCTGGCCTTGAAGCCGGTCTATTTCGACTATGATCGATCCGACATCCGCGACGATATGAAGCCGGTGCTGCAGGAAAATTCGCGCTGGCTGCTGGCCAACAAGAATGTGAAGGTTCAGGTGCAGGGTCATTCCGATGAACGTGGAACGAATGACTACAACCTGGCGTTGGGGTCCCAGCGGTCGGAGTCGGTGAAGCGATTCCTGATTGCGCTGGGAGTGCCCGGCGGCCGGCTGGTCACGATCAGTTTCGGCGAAGAGCGGCCGCTCTGCACGCAAAGTGAAGAAGCCTGTTGGACCCGGAATCGCCGGGGCCAGTTCGCAGAGCCGCAATAACCGGCGGGAATCTGATGGCAAGCTGTCGATCAATCCGCTCCTTCGCCGTCCGTCAAGCGGTGGCGGCACTGGCCGTCGCCGTCGTGGCCGGCGGCTGCGCGCTGCAGGCCGACCTGATCGAGACCAACATGCTGATTGACAAGGTGGCCGCGAACCAGAAAAAAATCGCCATGCAGATGACGACCATCGAATCGAAACTGGATCAGCGCGGTCTGGATCCGTCGGCCGGCGGCACGACGCCGGTCGAGCTGACGTCGCAATACGATCAGCTGCAGAACGAACTGCGCACCCTGCGGGGCGCGCTGGAAGCCAACGGTCACGCGATCTCGGAGCTGCGGCAGCAGCTCGATGAGGAAAATTTCCAACTCTCCGCCCTGACCGCGCAGGTGCAGACGCTGCAATCGGCCATGGGCGGCGCCATTGCCGGCTCCACGGGTCCGACCTCGAAGGCGCCGATCTCGCCGGGTGATGAGAAGGTGGTCCTGCCGGGGCGGGCGCCGGCGGGCAAGTCGGGCGCCGTCACGCCGGTCGAGGCCTACAACCTGGCCTACAATGATTATCTGCGGGGCAACTACGCGCTGGCGATCGGCGGGTTCGATCAATTTCTGCAGCAATATCCCACCTCGATTCTAGTGCCGCACGGGCTCTACTGGCTGGGCGAGTCCTATTTCAGCAACAAGCAATATCCCAAGTCGGTCGAGATTTTCGATCAATTGATTCAGCGTTATCCCAAGCACGAAAAAATGCCGGCCGCCATGCTCAAGAATGGGTTGGCCCATCTGGAGACCGGCGACAAGCTGCAGGCCAGCCAATTGCTCAAGCGCCTGGTGGCCAACTATCCGACGTCGGAAGAAGCCAGCGTGGCCAAGGGGCGTCTGGCCGAAATCCGGTAACGCGTTCCAGTCTTGGGAGTCTGTGTTGCGCGAGTTGCCTGCCGTGACCTCTCATCCGCGCGCCCCTCTGAAAGTTCCGTTCAGCGTTTCTAACGTGTACTCGGAAAGATTGCGGCTGTGTCTCCGGAGATGACGCGCATGTCGACGATTCAGCGGCTTCCACCCGAACTGGTCCGTCAGATTGCGGCGGGCGAAGTGGTGGAGCGGCCCGCATCCGTCGTCAAGGAACTGGTGGACAATGCCATCGACGCCGGCGCCGGCTCGATCGAAGTGACCCTGGCCGCCGGCGGACGGGAGCTGATTGCCGTCAGCGACAACGGCATCGGCATGGGGCCGGAGGATGCCCGGCTGGCCTTCGAGCATCACGCCACCAGTAAGCTGCGTTCGCTGGATGATCTGGAACATATTGCGACGCTGGGGTTTCGAGGCGAAGCGCTGCCCAGCATCGCCGCGGTGGCCCATGTGCACGTGGTGACCGCCACGGCCGGT
>CAZJRH010000373.1:0-6559 GCA_964548215.1 uncultured Nitrospirota bacterium | reverse complement strand
CGGCCTGGCGCAGGCCCGGCAATTTCATGACGCGATCGGCGTGACCGGTCTGGCCGTGACCAAGCTGGATGGCACGGCCCGGGGCGGCATCGTGGTGGCGATCGCCCAAACGCTGAAGCTGCCGATCCGTTATATCGGCGTGGGGGAGACCGCCGATGATCTCTTGGAGTTTAACGCGGAGCAGTTTGTCGACGCGTTGCTGGGAAACGACGGCCTTTAGGCAGAGCGCCTAGCCGCCGTCTCCGAAGGCGATCACCTGGTTTTTCCCACGGTCCTTGGCGACGTAGAGCGCGCGGTCGGCGCACCGGATCAGCTCCTCCGGTGTCCGCGCGTCGTCAGGATAGGTGGCCAGGCCGATGCTGACCGTCAGTTGCTCGTAGCCTTCCAACAATTGGTGGCTGACGGTCAGCGCCGCGACTTCGTGGCAGATGCGCTCGGCGATCAGGCGGGCCTCCAGTTTGTCGGTCTGCGGCAGAATCAGGGTGAACTCTTCGCCGCCGTAGCGGGCGGCCACGTCGATTGCCCGGATCGAGCCGTGCACGCAGCGGGCGATGGCCTTGAGCGCCTCGTCGCCGGCCTGGTGGCCGTAGGTGTCGTTGAGGACTTTGAAATCGTCCAGATCCATGATGGCCAGCGACATGGCGGAGGCGTGGCGCTTGGACCGTTCGATCTCCTCGATCAACCGTTCATGAAAATACCGTCGATTCAGGAACCCGGTCAGCACGTCGGTGATCGAAATCCGTTTCAATTCCTCGGTCTGGCGCAGATATTCGGCCCGTTCCAGGGCGACTGCGGCGTAGGTGGCGATGGTGGAGAGCATCGCAATCTCGTCGGCGCCGAACGGCGTGCCCGAGGACTTGTCGGCCAGGTTCAGCACGCCGATGGTCCGGCCGTTCAGCTTGAGCGGCAGGCTGGCGAACGATTTCGTCTTGTAGCGCGGCCGTTTTTCGCGCAGCACGCGGTCGTCGGTTTCGAGATTGCCGACGATCAGGGGCAGCCCCGTGGCGAAGACCTTGCCGGCGATCCCCTCGCCGGGGCGCACCCGCAACTGCTCGACGATCTTCCGGTTGATGCCCGTGATCGCCTTGACCGCCAGCGCCTGCTGCTCTTCATCCATCATCATGATCGACCCCTGCTCGGCGCCGAGCAGCCGGGTCGTCTCGAGCACGACCAGTTCGCACAGCTCGCCCAGCTTCAGGCTCCGGCCGAGCGTGTTCATCGTCTCGGCCAGCGCGTCGGAATCCCGCTGACGCCGCTCCAGCAATCGGCGCAAGCGGTGATTGTCCAGCGTGAGGGAGAAGTGCGTGCAGAAATTTTCCAGCAGCGACACGTCGTCGGGAGGCAGCGGCGTGTCGAAAATCGCCAGGACCGTTTTCACCGGGGCGCCCCGCGTCAGCGGGAAGAGATGCACGGAGGTGACGCCGTCGGGCAGCCCGCTTTTGAGCAGTTCAAAGACGATGTCGCAGGACGTCGGCCGCGGGTTGTCGAGAAAGCGGCGGAACAGCCCCTCGTGCAGGTTGGGAACGGCGCCGGCGATGGCGTCGCGTTTTTCCCCGAATAGCTCGACGGGCGTCAGCGTGACCGGCGCTTCGTCCGATGATTCGTCGCCGTTGGTGGAGAACACCGCGGCGGTGCGGATGTTGAACAGCACGCCGAGCGCGTTTAAAATCAGGGCGTAGAGCTGCCGGCGGGATTCTTCATCGCGGATCTCCTCAAAGAGGGAGAGCAGCGTCAACAGGCGGCTGAGCTTGGATTCGGAGCGGTTGCGGAGGCTGACGTTCTCGAAAAATGTGGTGCCGATTTTTTCCAGCAGTTGCGCGGCCTGCGTCAGCAGGGCCGGCGTCGTGAGCCGGCTCTGGCGGAGCTCGGCGAGCAGCGGGGTGACATCGCCCTCGAGCTGGTCCGCCATGTCCCGCAGGCGGGCGACTTCGTCGAAGGTGGTGAATCGTTTGCCGCTCAGTACCACCAGCCGGTCGGTCGCGCCGTGAAACACGGGCACGGCGATGACGTGCAATCCGGCGTGACAGGTGAAGGCGATCGAATGGCGCGTCTCGGCCGCGGCGGCCGCCTGTTTGCCGCAGTGCGCGTGGCAGGAGGCGGCGCGGCCGTGTTGCTGCTGCAGCATCGCGCAGACGGGGTGATCGTGACTGGGCGCGCAGGCGGGGTCGGAGAGGGAGACGCGGCCGGCGGCGTTATACGTGATGAACGAAAGGCCGGTGACAGCGGCAATGCCCTCCTGGATCTCACGCCAGTGAGCCCATGCCTCACTGTCCACTTCTGCGCCCTCCCCGGCGTCACAAAACTGGCCATCCGCGAGTGGCAAATTTGCGGACGGATTGGTGGCACTATACGCGCTGGATTCGGGCGAAGTCAAGGAGAAATGCGTTGCTAGAAGTTATTGAAATAATGTAAGTTATCGAGTATCCAATGCCACCGTTCCAACTTGTCGCGTCATTCGAACCCCGGGGGGATCAGGGCCAGGCGATCGACCGCCTAACTGAGGGGGTCTCGGCCGGCGCGCGCCAGCAGGCGCTGCTGGGCGTGACGGGGTCGGGCAAAACCTTCACGCTGGCCAACGTCATCGCCCGGACGCAAAAGCCGACGCTGGTCATCGTGCACAATAAAACCCTGGCCGCGCAGCTCTACCATGAATTTCAGCGTTTTTTCCCGAGCAACGCGGTGCATTATTTCGTCAGTTATTACGATTATTACCAGCCGGAAGCCTATCTGCCGCAGACCAACACCTACATCGCCAAGGAAACGATGATCAACGACGCGATCGACCGGATGCGTCATGCGGCGACGACGTCGCTGTTCGACCGGGACGATGTGATCATCGTCGCGTCGGTCTCCTGCATCTACGGCCTCGGGTCGCCGGAAGCGTACTACGGCATGCTGCTGCACCTGACGGAGGGGATGACGATCACCCGGCAGGCGATTCTCGCCAAGCTGGCCGAGATCCAGTACCGGCGCAGCGACGACGCGCTGATCCGGGGCACGTTCCGGGCGCGCGGCGACGTGGTGGAGATCATGCCGGCCTCCCAGGAGGAGTTCAGCATCCGCGTTGAGTTGTTCGGCGATTGCGTCGAGGCCATTTCGCAGATCGATCCGCTGCGGGGCGTCGTCGTGCGTCGCCTGCCGAAGGCGGCCATCTATCCCGGAAGCCACTACGTCATTCCGCCCGGCCGGATGGGGCGGGCGCTCGAGGGCATCGAGGCGGAACTGGACGAACGCATCGGGCAGTTCACCCGGGCCGGGCAGCCGTTGGAGGCCCAGCGGATCGAGCAGCGGACGCGGTTCGATCTGGAGATGATCCGGGAGATCGGTTATTGCCAGGGGATCGAGAACTATTCCCGCCATCTGAGCGGCCGGGAGCCGGGCCAAGCGCCCCCGACGCTGCTCGATTATTTTCCCAAGGATTTTTTACTGGTCATCGATGAGAGCCACGCGACCATTCCGCAGATCGGCGGGATGATCGAGGGGGACCGCGCCAGAAAACGCAACCTGGTGGAGTACGGTTTCCGGCTGCCGTCGGCGTTCGACAACCGGCCGCTGTCGTTCGACGAGTTTGAGCGCGCGCGCGGGCAGGCCATTTACGTGTCGGCGACGCCGGGCCCCTACGAGCTGCGCGAGGCCGCCGGGCGGGTGGTGGAGCAGATCGTGCGTCCGACGGGGCTGCTGGATCCGACGGTGGACGTGCGGCCGGCCAAGGGACAGGTGGACGATCTGCTGGAACAGGTGCGGCAGCGCTCGGCCCGGGGCGAGCGGGTGCTGGTGACGACCCTGACGAAGCGGATGTCCGAGGATCTGACCGAGTATTACCGGGAGCTGGGCATCCGGGTGCGCTATCTGCATTCCGAGATCGACACGCTGGAGCGGACCGAGATCATCCGGGATCTTCGCCGGGGCGTGTTCGACGTGCTGATCGGCATCAACCTCCTGCGGGAAGGGCTCGATCTGCCCGAGGTGTCGCTGGTGGCCATTCTGGACGCCGACAAGGAAGGCTATCTGCGGTCGCGCACGTCATTGATTCAGACCGCGGGGCGCGCCGCCCGCCACATCAACGGCACGGTCCTGCTGTATGCGGATCGGATGACCGGTTCGATGCGCAGCGCGATCGAGGAGATGAACCGGCGGCGGGTGATTCAGGATGCCTACAACCGGCAGCACGGCATCACGCCGACCTCCATCATGAAGGAGATTCCCGCGCCGATCCTGGCGGCCTATGAGGCCGACTATTCGACCGTGCCGGTCGTGGCCGAGCCGGCGGAACGTGTCACGCCCGAGGAGCTGCCGGCGCGGGTGCGGGAGTTGACCAAGCAGATGCAGGCGGCGGCCAAGCGGTTGGATTTTGAAGAGGCCGCCGCATTGCGCGACCGCATTCGCGCGCTGACAGAAAGCGCGCTTGAAAGAGAAAGCGGATTAGGGATTAGCGAAGAAAAAGCGGATTAAGGGTTATGGCGATGGGGGTGATCAGGGGGAGCTGAATGAAGCTTCACAGGCAGCGATGCCTGTGAAGGCGGAATCTGAGCGCGGGGCCGCAGCTTGCTGGGGTCCGCGTCGAAGCGCAGCTCCCCCTGATTCAAGCGAGCGCCGGACTGCGCGAGCGTTATGCCTGCTTGTAGAGATAAATCGCCAGAATAATGCCGAGCAGGCTGAGCAGATTGAGCGTGAAGGAAAAGCCGAGCGTGACGGAGACGAGCACCAGGTCGAGCGTAAAGGGACGGAGACCGGGTTCAATTTCCTGAATGAAGAATTCGCTGATGGGGCCGCCCTCGGTCGCGGCCCGCAGAACGCGCGAGAGCAACGTGCCGACGAAACCGCCGATCAGCACGAAGAGGAACAACATCCCCGACCCTTTTCGCAATCCCACCATGATAATCGAGAGCGACGCGTAGACTAATCCTTTCCCCGTGCATTGTCAAGAATCTCCGGATGCGGGCCAAGGGCGCGAATTCGTTGACTTGCCCCAGAGCTTCTGCTATAGTACCGGCCTTGTCAGGTCTGAATCACACGTCACACTCATGTTTGCCGTCTTTGATGCGACCGGCGCCCCTCGGCGAATGCCCTGACGCCCGGATTCCGACGACCATTGTGGGAAAGGTAGGGACGGCCTCCAGATGAGATTTCCTATTCAATTGCTCATGACCATCACCAAACACCTGATCACGAATCGGTGGAAGGGCCGCAAACGATTTCCGCTGGTGTTGATGCTGGAGCCGTTGCATGCCTGCAACCTCGCCTGCGACGGATGCGGCCGCATCCGGGAGTACAAGGAGACGATTCGGGAAAAAATGTCGCTGGAAGACTGCTTCAAGGCGGTGGACAGCTGCGACGCGCCGATCGTGTCCGTCTGCGGCGGCGAGCCGCTGATCTACCCGCACATCGTCGATCTGGTGAACGGCATCGTGGCGCGCAAGCGGTTTCTCTATCTGTGCACGAACGCGATCGGCCTCGAGAAGTTCCTGCCGCATTTCCCCAAGAGCACCTATTTTACGATCAATGTCTCGATGGACGGCCAGGAGCAGACGCACGATCTGACGCGGGGCCGCAAGGGGCTGTACAAGATCGATATGACCGCCATCAAGGCCGCCAAGGCGCAGGGCTTTCGCGTGGTCACCAATACGACGGTCTACAAAGAAACCGACATGAACGAGATCGAGGGCCTGTGCGAAGATCTCACCAAGGCGGGCGTCGACGGCATGTTGATCGCGCCGGGCTACGCCTATCAGGCCATCCAGGACGATATTTTCTTGGATCGTGCGGGCATCTATGAAAAATTCCGGAGGCTCTCCGGCTGGGCCAAGCGCTTCCGCTTCATGAACACGCCGCTCTATCTGGAATTCCTGCGGGGCGAGCGCCATTTCGATTGCACCCCATGGGGCAACCCCACCGTCAATCCCAAGGGCTGGAAGGGGCCGTGCTATTTGATCACGGACCGGCACTACGACAGCTACGAGGAATTGATGGCGGGCACCGATTGGGAAAAATATGAGCGGCGCGAGGATCCCCGCTGCACCAATTGCATGATGCATTGCAGCGTGGAACCCACGGTCATGCGAGAGGCCGGCAACCGCATGGGCGACATTCTCACCATGCTCAAGTGGAACCTGACCTGATCGGAGGCCGTGGTGGATCGTTCCGCCTCCTCTGATTCCCAGTCGCTTGAGCCGGCCGTCCGGCCGCTGCAGGCGCTTTTTTCCCGAATGACCTCCTGGCTGAATGGGTCGGCCGTGCGGCCCGTCCGCAACGGCGCGACGCGTTCCGCCGCGTCGGTCTCGAATGGCGCGTCGGCTCGCGTCCGTCCGTCCCGTCCCGCGCCGGTCACGGCCCCGACGACCGATCACGGCCTCGCCGACGCGATCAACCGGGCCGCGGCCTATCTGCTGACGGTGCAGAATCCGTCGGAAGGCTACTGGGTCGGCGAGCTGGAGGCCGACTCGACGCTGACCTCCGAATATGTGATGCTGCGCCACTTCATCGGCCGGGTCGATCCGCTGCGCGAGCAGAAGGCCGTCCGCTACCTGAAGGGCTGCCAGCAGCCGGACGGCGGCTGGAA
>CAZJRH010000372.1:0-1768 GCA_964548215.1 uncultured Nitrospirota bacterium | reverse complement strand
CCGGCGTCTCAGGGCCGGCGGCATAAATCCGAGGCATTTCCTTCTGCTGAACCGTCATGTTGCCCGTCATCCTCCTTTGTCGATCCCCGAATGATTCGCGCCGCGAGCCGTCTTCAATCCCGCCGCCGTTTCCTGAAGTAGATGCGCCCGCAGGGCCGTGATGGCCTGCATGACGCGCTGACTGATTTCCACGTACCGCATCCGTTGCTGCTCCCGCATTCCCGCATCCGCCGCGCCGCCGTCCGGTTCATCAAACGGCTCAAACACCAGCGGGCGGCCGATCAGCACCTTCACCGGCCGGGGCCAGACCCATCGGCGGCCTCTCGGCATCGCCTGATCCGTGCCCGCCACATAGGCCGGCAACACCGGCACGCCGCTGCGCGCGACCAGCACGCCGATGCCGGGCTTCGGCGGCAACAACTCCCCGGAGAGACTGATCTGCCCTTCCGGATAGATGACGACGACCCGCCCGTCGCGCAGCCGGCGAATCGCTTCATGCAGCGCTTCTTTCGTCACCCCCCCGCGCCGAACCGGGAACCCACCCAAGAGCCGGTAAATCGGCCCCATAACGGGGTGGCGAAAGAGCTCCAACTTCCCCATGAAATCCGCCGGCCGCCCCAGCGCACAGGCCAGCATGGGGATATCCAAATAACTCACATGGTTGCTGGCAACCAGTAACCCGCCGCCGGGAGGAACATGTTCCCTCCCGATCACTTCCAAGCGCAGATACCAGCGCGCCCACCAGCCGAGGATTCCCCGCACGATTGTGTAGAACATTATCTTAGCGGTGGGGCAATTGACGCAACCGACCGGAAGATAAGAGAATCCTGCGGCTCTTCAAAACCGCCATCATCTTATCCACCACCTGTTCCAATGTCAAGCTGGTCGTATCGATCCGCACCGCGTCCGCAGCCGCCTGCAGCGGAGCCAAGGGCCGGCGCTGATCCCGCTGATCTCGCGCCTGAATGGCCGACAAGGTCCGTTGGGCGGAAGCCGCCGGATCGGCGATCTGCTCATGAAACCGCCGCTGGCCGCGCACCGACGGGTCCGCATCCAGAAAAAACTTGACCGGGGCCTCCGGACAGACGACGGTGCCGATGTCGCGCCCCTCCATCACCACCCGTCCTTGCCGCAGGAGCTTCCGTTGAAACGTCAGCAGCCGGGCCCGGACGGCGGGAACGGCCGCGACGATCGAAGCCGCCGTGGTGACCGGCTCTTCCCGGAGCTGGCGGGTCAGCCGCCGCTCCTTGACTAGGATCCGCCAGGTCGCGGCGCCGCCATCGGACGGCCGGGCCCCGCCTGCCGGACGGGCAGGGACCGGCGCCAGGCGAATGGGCAACCGTCTGCAGAATTGCCCGACGGCCGACGGATCCTGCGGATCGACGCCGGCCTCCAGCACCGCCCAGGCGACGGCCCGGTACAGACCGCCGGTCTCAAAGACCCGCCACCCCAGGCGTTTGGCCAGGAGGCGCGACGCGCTGCTCTTGCCGGCCCCGGACGGACCATCGACCGCGATAACTAGAGGTGGCTGGGTGGCTCGGTGGCTTGGTGGCTTGGCCATTATTTCGTCACTCGAAGGCTGCTCTTCATTGCTTATTTACTGAATCACCCATTTACACTAGTGTTCTGTCTCTAACGCTTCTTTACAATGCCCCGTTCACCCTGAGCCAGTCGAAGGGCAATGTTTTTAACGCCTTCCGTCCGTGGTTCGACAAGCTCACCACGAACGGTCTGTAAAGGTATTTCTGAGACACTACACTAGCCACCC
>CAZJRH010000371.1:0-2499 GCA_964548215.1 uncultured Nitrospirota bacterium | reverse complement strand
TGGGCGACGGGTCCGGGCGTGGAGCAGGCGGCCGCAAGCACCAGCAGCCAGCCCCACCGGCGGGCGTCGCCGCGCGCGTGCAGCCATGCAGTCATCGATCAGCACTGTAGAGTAAACGCTGCGCCATTGGCAAGTGACGGCGTCCGGGGTCATGCGGAGTTTCGGCGGTGATTACATTGACTTTTCACTCGATTCCGATATACTACCTCGCGTCGTTTCACGAACTCTTCATCGTCGAGCCATCCCATGAATAAAGATCTGGTCGATCTGCTGCACGCGGCACTACGCGCGGCCAAAGCCGCCGGCGAGGTGTCGGCCTCGGCGGATCCGCCCATGTTGCTGGAAGCGCCCAAGCGGGCGGGGCAGGGTGATTTCGCCAGCACGATGGCCATGGCGCTGGCCGCCGGCGAGAAAAAGTCCGGACGGGAGATGGCGGACATGTTGCGCCGCCACATCCCCGACGAGCCCTGGTTGGAGAGCGTGACAGTCGCCGGCCCCGGCTACTTGAACTTCACGATGAAGCCGCTCTACTGGCATCAGGTGCTCACCGCCATCCGGCAGCAGGGGGCGCAGTATGGCCGCTCCGCCGTCGGCAACGGGCGGCGGGTGCAGGTGGAATTTGTCAGCGCCAACCCGACCGGGCCGCTGCACGTCGGCCACGGCCGCATCGCGGCGGTCGGCGACACGCTGGCCATGCTGCTGGAGGCGACGGGCCATCAGGTCGATCGGGAATATTACATCAACGACATGGGCCGGCAGATGACCACGCTGGGCTTGTCGCTGCTGGCCCGCTACCGCCAGCAGTTCGGCGAGACGGCGCCGCTGCCGGAGGGCGGCTATCAGGGCGACTATCTCGCGACGCTGGCCAAGGAGATTGCCGAGAACGAGGGGCCGCGCTGGCTCAAGGAGCCGCCGGAGGCGGCCCAATCCTATTTTTCCCAGGTGGCGAGTCAACGGCTGATGGCCGGGATCCGCGAGGATCTCGATCTGTTTGGTGTGCCCTTCGATCGATGGACGTCCGAGTTGACGCTGCATCTGGACGGCAAGATCGAGCGGGCGCTGGGACGGCTGAAAACGGCCGGCCATCTCTACGAGGAAGACGGCGCCACCTGGGTCGCGACCACGGCCTTCGGAGACGACAAGAACCGGGTCGTGATCCGGCAGAACGGCCAGATGACCTATTTCGCGTCCGACCTGGCCTATCACATGGATAAATACGAGCGCGGCTACGATCAAATCATCGACGTCTGGGGCGCCGACCATCACGGCTATGCGCCCCGTGTCTGGGCCGGCATGCAGGCCATGGGCTATCCACGCGACCAGCTCAGTATCGTGCTGGTCCAGCTCGTCAATCTACTTCGCAAGGGCAAACCGGTCAGCATGTCCACCCGGGCCGGTGAATTCGTCACGCTCCGCGAGGTGCTCGATGAAGTCGGCCGGGACGCGGCGCGGTTTTTCTTTCTCATGCGCCGCTGTGACAATGCGCTCGATTTCGACCTGGAACTGGCGAAGGCGCAATCGGAGGAAAACCCGGTCTTCTATGTGCAATACGCGCACGCGCGTCTGTGCAGCATGCAGCGCCAGGCGGGCGAGCGCGGCGTCAGCCTGCCGGAGGCCGAGGTGGATCTGGCGCCGTTGACGTTGGAGGAAGAGCAGCGCTTGCTGCGGGCGCTGTCGCTCTATCCCTCGGTCATCGAAGCGAGCGCCCGGCTGCTGGAGCCGCACCGGGTGATTTTCTATCTGCAGGAACTCGCCGCCGTGCTGCACGCCTACTACAACAAGCATCGGGTGTTGACGGATGACCGGGCGAGGAGCCTGGCCCGGCTGGCGCTGATGCAGGCCATCCGGATCGTGCTGGCCAACGGCCTGTCCGTCGTCGGCGTAACGACACCGGAGCGGATGTGATGGGAACACCGACAACCACCGGCACGCTGTTTCAGGTGTTGGCCGTCGATCCCTCCGGCGCGGCCCGGACCGGCCGGCTGACCACCGCCCATGGGACGGTGGCGACGCCCGCCTTCATGCCGGTTGCCACGGCCGGCTCCGTCAAAGGCATGACGCCGCAGGAATTGACTCAATTGGGCGCCCAGATCGTCCTGGCCAATGCCTATCATCTCTATCTGCGGCCCGGCCATCAGCTCATCGCCGGGCTGGGCGGGTTGCACCGCTTCATGGCCTGGCCCGGTCCGATTCTGACCGACAGCGGCGGCTTTCAAGTCTTTAGTCTGGCCAGGTTGTGCGCGGTCGATGATGAGGGGGTAAGTTTCCGCTCGCATCTGGACGGATCGTTGCACCGGTTCACGCCGGAACTGGCGATCGAGGTGCAGGAGGCCCTGGGGGTGGACATCGCCATGGTTTTCGACGAATGTCTGCCCCATCCCTGCACGGAAGAGCGGGCCGAGAGCTCCTGGGAGCGGACATTGCGGTGGGCGGTGCGCTGTCGAACCGCGCATCTGGCCGCACGCCGCCCGGCGGGTTCGGCGCTCTTCGGCATCGTGC
>CAZJRH010000370.1:0-2387 GCA_964548215.1 uncultured Nitrospirota bacterium | reverse complement strand
GACATCGCCGGCCTCGTCAAAGGCGCCAGTCAGGGGGAGGGGCTGGGCAACACGTTCCTGAGTTACATCCGGAACGTGGACGCCATCCTCCATGTCACCCGGGGATTCATCCACGACGACGTGCCCCACCTGTACGGGGAGCCCGATCCCCTGCGGGATATCGAATTGATCGAGACCGAGTTGTTGCTGTCCGATCTGGAGCTGTTACGCCGGACGGCCGATCGGGCCGGCAAGCGGGCCAAGGCCCAGGACGCCGCCGCGCAAAAAGAGGCGGCCGTGCTGGCGCAATGGCTGGCCTGCGCCGAGCAGGGGAATGTGGGGGCGTTGACGCAATTGGCGTCGCGGGAACAGATGCGGTTGCCGGCGGTTGATGTGCTGCAGTTGCTGACGACACGGCCGGTGCTCTATCTGATGAACGTCGGGGAGAAGCCGGCGCCCCGGCAGGCGGAGTGGGAGGCCGGGATCGACAAGCTCTCCCGGGAGCGGCGGGCCCGCTGGCTGCGCTTCAACGGCAGCCTGGAAGCCGAGCTGGCCGCGCTGGCGCCCGATGAGCGGGTGGTATTTTTGAAGGAACTGGGTCTGGTGGAATCGGGCCTGGCCGCGGTGGTCCGTGAGGCCTATGCGTTGCTGGGATTGATCAGTTTTCTCACCGCCGGGGAGAAGGAGGTGCGGGCCTGGCCCCTGCGGGCTGGCTCGACCGTGGCGGAAGCGGCGGGAACGATTCATTCCGATATGCAGCGGGGTTTCATCAAGGCCGAAGTGGTGGGCTATGACGAATTCACCGCCCACGGCTCGATGGCGGCGGTGCGGGAGCAGGGTAAACTCCGCATTGAGGGACGCGATTATATCGTCAAAGACGGTGATCTGCTGCTGATCCGATTCAACGTTTGACCGTCGAAATTAGCCCTTGCAGGTCGTTCCGTCGGTATGGTAAATAAACGGTGCCCCGGTCCGCGGCTCCCCACGGGATCGATATCGGGTTTGGACGTCACACACACGCGAGGTTGCAGCAATGCCGCATTATGAATCGATGGTGCTCGTCAAGTCGTCTATTTCCGATGACGACGTGAATGGCATGACAGAGAAGCTCCGCGATTTGCTCATCCGGTCGGGTGGGCAGGTGACGCATGCCGTTCAGTGGGGGAAGAAGAAACTCGCCTACGAAATTCGCAAGGAAAAGAAGGCAGTCTACATCATTTTCCGGTATGATGCGCAAGGGACGGCGGCGAAGGAATTTGAGCGCGTCTGCCGGATTGATGAGCAGGTGGTGCGGGTGATGACCGTGGCGATGGCCCCCGACCAGGCGATTCCGGTGGCGCCGGCCCCCGTGCCAGTAGCGGCCCCAATCGGCGCGGCTCCAGTCGGCGCGGTTCCAGTCGGCGGGGCGCCTGCGGAGCCGCATGATTAGTTTTAATAAAGTGATCCTCATCGGGAATCTGACCCGCGACCCGGAAGTGCGATTCACCCCCAGCGGGACTCCCGTCGCCAATTTTCGGATTGCCGTCAATCACCGGTACAAACAGGGCGGCGAAATGAAGGACGACGTCTGCTACATCGACATCGTTGTGTTTGGCAAGCAGGCGGAGACCTGCGGACAATATTTGAATAAAGGCGACGGCGTCATCGTGGACGGGCGCCTCCAAGAGCGGCGCTGGGAAACGGACGACGGCCAGAAGCGCAGCAAATACGAGATCGTGGCCCAGCAAGTTCGGTTTCTGCCGAAGCGCGGTGGGGACCAAGCGGCGGCACATGCGGACGAAGCGCCCGCAGCGGCCCCGGCCGAAGAGGCCCCGGTTGAAGATGATGTGCCGTTTTAAGGATTAATAAGGAAGAAGCGTTACGCAAAGCCGAGCGTCGGTTTGACACGCGAGCAATGATTAAATTGCGTATGGGCGGTGGGGATTATCAAGGGGAGTTGAGCATCTCCCCTTGATTTAAAATGGAGCGTGTATGATCGTGCGGGAACGAGAACGGGAACGAGAAGGCGGACGGGAAAGCGGACGGGAAAGCGGACGGGAAGGCGGCCGGGGAGGCCGGGAGGGATCGGAATCCCGCTTCCTGCGCCGTAAAATTTGCCGATTTTGCACGGAGCGGGGACTGTCGATCGATTACAAGGATTCGTCCCTGCTGCGCAACTATTTGTCGGAACGGGGCAAAATCGTCCCGCGGCGGATCTCCGGCACCTGCGCATCGCACCAGCGCGAACTGACACTGGCCATCAAGCGCGCTCGCGTGGTGGCGCTGCTGCCCTTCATGGACGATCGCTGACCGGCCCGATGCCCGCCAAGCGACGCAGAACGGCCAAGTCGGCTGCGCCGGCCCGCAAGAAACCCTCCTCCCGCCCCTTTCTTCCCCGAGGCCGCCGGTACTGGCTGCCCTCGCCGTTG
>CAZJRH010000369.1:0-6858 GCA_964548215.1 uncultured Nitrospirota bacterium | reverse complement strand
GCTGGTGGGTTTGTTGTATTGGCTGCATCGCCCCACCGGCCGCTGGAACAGTGCCGGCGGGTCGACAACAGCGGCCCCGTCTCGGACGCCATGGTCCCCGGGCGAGCGCAACGCCGCCATCGTGTTCGGCGTGGCGGTCGTCCTATGGCTTTTTCCGGCCGTCCTGGCGCTGACCGTCGGCCCCGACAGTCCGGCGGCGCTGGCCTATGAGCGCCGCATGCCCGAGACGGCCGTGGCCATGCTGGCCGCGCTGCTGTTGTTTCTGTTGCCGGTCAATTGGGCCGCACGGACTTTCACGCTGACCTGGCGCGACGCCGCCTCGATCAACTGGGGCACGATCCTGCTTTTCGGCGGCGGGCTGGCACTGGGTGATCTGATGTTCAAGACGCAGCTTTCGCAGGTGATCGGCTCGGGCCTGGCCGATTTCCTGCGCGTCGAATCACTTTGGGCGGTCACCGGTTTCGCTATTCTGCTCGGGATCGTCATGAGCGAGCTGACGTCGAACACGGCCTCGGCCACGATGGTCATTCCGGTCGTGATCGCCGTGGCCAAGGCGGCCGGGGTCGATCCGTTGCCGCCGGCGCTGGGGGCCTGTCTGGGCGCCAGTTACGGTTTCATGCTGCCGATTTCAACAGCCCCGAACGCGATCATTTATGGTTCTGGGTTGGTGCCGATTCGCCGGATGGTCCGGGCCGGCATATTGTTCGATCTAGCCGGTTTCGTGATTATCTGGCTGGGCCTGTGGTTGCTGTATCCGTTGTTGCAGGGGCTTTAGCGGGTGGAGGGCGGTGGCGGTTCTTTGAGCGTAAAGGGTAGCGTCGTGCCGTTGCGCAGATCGGCCCGGGCGGCGGCGCCGGCGGCCAGTTCAATGACGTAGCGGGCGGGCTGGGGCGGTTGATAGATCAGGCAGGGTTCCTGCCGGCAGGGCGGCACGTTCGCCTCGATGTGAAGGATCCGGCGTTCCTCGTCCAGCCAGAGGATGTCGATGGGGATCAGCATGTTTTTCATCCAGATGGCGTGCCGGTCCGAAGCGGGAAAGAGAAATAACATGCCGCGATCGTCGGCCAGCGTGGGGCGGAACATCAGACCCAGGTTGCGCTGGTGCGGCGTGGCGGCCACTTCGAGCGTCACGGCGCCCCCGTCAGGCAGCGTCATCTGTGTGACGGGCAACGTGTCGGCGGCGACCAGCGCGCCGGCGCAGCCGAAGAGCAGAGCCAAGATGATAAGTAAGGCGGGTGCTGCAAATCGCATGGCGCATTCATTATGCCATGGATCTCTTTTCAGGTACAGATCGGCAGGTTTTCCGATGCTGGTGTGGTACGGTATGGTGAAGCGATGAGCGCGGCATCCCAAATGACCAAAGAAACGATCGAGCGAAAAATGCGGGAGGCGTTGGCGGCCTCGCACGTGGAGGTGATCGACGAGAGCTGGAAGCACGCGGGGCATGCCGGCGCCGCCTCGGGCGGCGGCCATTTCATCCTGCGCGTGGTGTCCGAGCGGTTCGAGGGCGTGCCGCTGCTGGAGCGGAATCGGCTTGTCTTCGGCGTGCTGAAGGCGGAGATGGGAAAGGATGTTCACGCACTGGTCATCAAAGCGCTCACCCCGCAGGAGTGGGGATCGAAATCATGACCATGCCGAAGAAGATTGGAGCCGTGTTGGTTCTTGGCGGATTGAGTCTTGCCTTCGTTGCCGCCGTGGCGCTGGTGCTGGCCGGCGCGGGCGCGCGGCTGGGCTGGTGGAACTTTCGCACCGGTTTTGTGATTTTGGGATGGGGTGCGTATGGCGGGCTGGCGGCCGCCGGTTTTTCTGCGCTGGCGTTTGTCGCGGCGTGGTGGTCGCCCATGTCCCGGCTCTACCGTGGCCTCGCAGTGCTGGGTGTCGTCATTGGATTGCTGACCGCCGCCGTCCCGTGGCAATGGAAGCGGACGGCCCAAACCGTGCCGCCGATCCATGACATCACCACCGACGTGGCGCAGCCGCCCGAGTTTGTCGCCATTCGCCCGCTTTGGGCCGCTTGGCCGAATCCGGCCGACTACGGCGGCCCGGAGGTCGCGGCGCAGCAAACGGCCTATGCGGGCTATTCGGATATCCGGCCGCTGATCCTGTCGCTACCGCCCGATCAGGCCTTCGACCGGGCGCTGGCCGTCGCCCGGGAAATGTGTTGGGAGATCGTCGATGCCCGGGCGGCCGACGGGCGCATTGAAGCGACCCATACGACCTTCTGGTTTGGATTCAAGGACGATATCGTGGTGCGGATCCAGCCGGCGCCGGAGGGCAGCCGAATCGACGTTCGATCGGTGTCGCGCGTCGGGCGAAGCGACGTCGGGACCAACGCCCGGCGCATCCGATCGTATCTGAAGCGGTTGATTGCCTGACGGCGGCTCAGCCGATTCTTTCCTGCCGCAGCGGTCCTTTTCGACCGGCGTGCATCTTCATGGTGACGCGCGCCGCCTCCACGATCAGCAGAATCGCCAGGCCGATCAGAATGACCGAGACCATCCCGATCATGTCCAGCCGCAGCACGCCGCCGGCTAGATCGGCCAGCCACGGTTTGGCATATAGCCCGAGCGCCCAGAGCGTCATGATCAGCACGAACAGCATGGGCAGCAGGACGATCATCGGATTGCGGCCCTCGCGTCGAAACCAGACGGCGATGCCGAGCAGACTCAGCGCGGCCAGCAACTGGTTGCTGGCGCCGAAAATCGGCCAGAATTTCAGATAGGCCTGCTCCGTCGTCGTCAGCAGGAAGAGCAGCGGCAACAACAGCGTGGCCAGCGTGGCGCCGATCCGTCCCGCGGTTCCTTCCCATCCGGTCAATTCCTGCAGAATATAACGGCCTAAACGGGTCGCCACGTCCAGCGTGTCGTAGACGAAGGTGGCGAAGGCCAGCAGGCCGAAACTCATCGCCAGTCCGGCGGGAATGCCGAGCACCGAGGCAAAGGCGGCCAGGCCGCGGGCGTAGATTTCCATCGGCGACTGGGCCGCCTCGGGCGAGCCGGGCACGAGTATCATCACGGTGATCAACGCAATGACCGCCACCACGCCTTCCAGCAGCATCCCGCCGTAGCCGACCAGCCGCGAATGGCTCTCCCGCTCCAATTGTTTCGATGTCGTGCCCGAGCAGACCAGTCCGTGAAAGCCCGAGCAGGCGCCGCAGGCGATCGTGATGAACATGATCGGAAAGAGCGGCAAGCCCTTCGCACTCTCCATGCCGAGGAAGCCGGGATAGGTCACGGTGAAGTCGCCGAACGCCATGCCCGCGAGCGACACGATCAGCGCACCATAGAGAAAGTAGCCGCCCAGATAGCCGCGGGGCTGCAAGAGCAGCCAGAGCGGCAGCACCGAGGCGATGAAACAATAGCCGAGAATGAACAATCCCCAGGTTTTGGCCGGGGCCAGCGCCCAGTCGGGCACCGAGACGGGCATGTGTTGCCCCGCCCAGATGACAATGACCACGAGCAACAGCGCCACGGGAGTCGCGATCCGTAACGGCACCCGCCATCGATAGAGCGCCACACCCAGCAACACGGCGATCAGCAAATAGAGCAGCGAGGAGGAGGCCACGCCGGGGCCGTAGCCGGCGGCCAGAAAAGTGGATGCGGTCAGGTCGGTGAAGGCGACGATCACGTAGACCAGCGACAGCCAGATGAAGGTGAGGAACAACAGGTAGGCGCGCCGGCTGACGTGCTCGCGCATCAACTCGGCGATCGAGCGGGCCTTGTGGCGGATCGAGGCGACTAGGTTGGCGAAGTCGTGCGCCGCCCCGATGAAAATGCAGCCCAGCACGATCCAGAGCAGCGCGGGCAGCCAGCCGAACCACAGGCCGGCCAGAATCGGTCCGACGATCGGGCCGGCCGCCGCGATCGAGGAGAAATGCTGGGCGAGCAGGACGGGCGGCGGCGTGGGAATGTAATCGACGCCGTCGGCCATCGCGCGGGCCGGCGTGGGGCGGCTGTCATCGAGGGCGAAGCGCCGCGCCAGCAGGGCGCCGTAGAGTCGATACGCCGCCAGGAACAACGCCAGCGGGATCAGGACGATAGGGACGATGCTCATGACGCGGGGGGGCCGCGGCGCCGTCCGCCGCACCGACGACGGCGTCTTGCATACTTCACGGCGGGGCCACGCCCTTCACGCGGGAGAAACAACGCGACTACGGGGTGATCGTGATGTCCAGGTGGGTCGTCCTGTTGCGCTCGACGGAGACGGGCCGGGTCGTGGGGGGCGTGTTGGCGCTGCTCCATGTCCGCATCGTATACTGGCCGCCGGGCAGGTTGTCGATGACGTAATGCCCCTGTTCGTTCGTGACGGTGAAGAAGGGATTGTCGAGCACGATGATGACCGCCCGCATGAAGGGATGGATGTGGCAGGAAATCTCGACGACGCCGGGATTGTTGAACTGGACGAACTTGTCCCGTCCCTGGCCGTAAATTCCCAGTTCGAAGGGATTCGAAGACGACGTGGAGAAGGCGCTGTGGAAGACCGGGTCGGCGTTGGGGAAATCCACGATGCTGCTTTTGATGACCGGCAGGACGATCGGAAAGAAGGCCAGATTGCGGTGGAGCAACTCCGGCCGCCGGACGGATGGCGTGAAGGCGCCGGGCACGCGTTCGATGTAGACGACGACATTCTCGGCGCGCGGTTTTCCCTGGATCGTGACCTTGCCCTGAATCGTCCCGGCGCCGGCGCCGTCGGCGCCCGACAGCATGGCGCCCGACACGACGAGCGCGGCCAGCATCCGTCGGATCATCCCCCGCATTGCCGTTCTCACGTGACGCGATGGGCCGGTCAATCCGTTTCCCCCGTGGCGGCCGCTTGCAGTTCCGGAGTCCATCCGCTGAGCGCCCGCATGAAGGCGACCAGATCGCGCTGTTCCTCCGGCGTCAGATGCAGCTCGAAAATTTCAGGATCCTTGTTGGGATCGTCGGTTCCGCCCTTGTTGTAAAAGTCGACCACCTCTTCAAGTGTGGCGAAGGCGCCGTTGTGCATATAGGGCGGCGTGAGGGCCACGTTTCTCAACGCGCTGGTCTTGAACGCCCGGCGATCTTTTTCATCCTTGGTGACGGCGTACCGTCCCACGTCTTCCTTCAACGGACCGGCCGCGGGCACGCTGATGTTGTGGAATTTGTCGTTGGTCAGGTTGGGCCCGTTGTGGCAGCGGCTGCAGGCTGCGCGGCTGACAAAGAGGATCAAGCCCCGTTTTTGCTGGTCGGTCAACGCGTTTTTCTCACCGCGCAGATAACGGTCGAATGGCGTGTCTCTCGTGACGAGCGTGCGTTCGTAGGCGGCGATGGCCTTGGCCACGTTGTCCAGCGTCGGCCCCTCGCCGAAGACCTTCTTGAATCGCTGTTGGTACAACGGAATGGCGTTTAATTTGATGAGGAGATCTTCAGCGCTGAGATTCATTTCGTCCTTGTTGGTGATGGGCGCCAGCGCCTGTTCCTCCAGTGTGGCGGCCCGCCCGTCCCAAAATTGCGTTTGATAATAGGCGGCGTTGATGATGGTTGAGGAATGGCGGTTCAATTCCTTGTTGCCGAAGCCGGAGGCCCGGGGGAGACCGTCGGTAAAGGCCAGCGCCGGGTTATGGCACCAGGCGCAACTGAAGCGGTTGTCTCCCGACAGGCGCGTATCGAAGAAGAGCCGTCGTCCCAGGTCAATTTTCGCCGGCGTGCTGGGATTGTCCTTCGGGATGGTGACGGGCGGCAGCGCCGTGATGTTGCCGGGCAGAGACGGCAGCGAGTCCAGTGTCTCGATGGTGATGATGAATTTCTCGGCCGTGGAGGCGCCGGCCAAGCGGTCATGGACGCCTGACAGCATGAGGAAGAAAGCCGACGCGGCCAGCGCCGCCGCGGCGGCCGGCAAGTATCGACGCATTACCTTCAGGCTGTTTTTCTTACGTAGACACAAAATGACAATACCCCACTCCCGAGATTCGCCATTATTAAAGCATAATCGGTGGGTTTTGTCCAAATGGGACCACCGTCGGCGACTTGACCCCATTGGGACAAGACGGGTAGACTCGCTCCGGAATGAGCGTGTATACCAGGCAAGCGGCCTATTTTCGTGACGCCTACCGGCGCGGCGAGCATGGGTGGCCTGTTGAGGGTCCCGACCCCTTTCTTACCGGGTTGCTCACGCGGCTGGGTCGCCGGGGCGTCGGCGGCGAAGCGCTCGACCTTGGTTGCGGCGAAGGGCGCCATGCCTTCTTTGCCGCCGAGCAGGGATATCGGGTCATCGGCATCGATTACGAGCCGCTGGCGATCCGCCGGGCCCGGGCGCTCTCGGCCAAGCATCCCGGCAGCGCCGGCCGGGTACGGTTTCAGGTGGCCGATCTGTTCGCGCTGCCCTTCCGACCGGAGAGTTTTGACCTGGTGATCGATTACGGCTGCCTGCACCATGTCACGCGCGGCGACACGCCCCGTTATCGCGAGGCCGTGCTCCCTCTGTTGAGACCGGGCGGTTATTTCCTGCTCTCCTGTTTTTCAACGAAATTCAAACATCACCCGGGGGAGCGGCGCCGGCGCGACTGGCTGGTGCATCGCGGCCACTATGACCGGTTTTTCCGAAAGGGGGATTTTGCGGCCATCTTCGGCGACCGCTGCCGCCTCCTCGACATCAAGGAAGAGCGAAGCGGGCTACAGGGTTTTTACCATGTCGCCATGCAAAAGCGGCCCGCGCGGGGCGCCCATGCCTGACGTGGCGATCCTGAACGGCCGGCTGATGCCGTTGGCCAAGGCGAGCGTCTCCGTCGAAGATCGCGGCTATTCGTTCGGTGACGGCGTTTATGAAGTGGTTCGCGTCTACGGTGGGACGCCGTTCATGCTGCGGGAGCACCTGCGCCGCTTCGAGCGCAGCGCCGAG
>CAZJRH010000368.1:0-11663 GCA_964548215.1 uncultured Nitrospirota bacterium | reverse complement strand
GCATCGGCTGGTCGGTCGGCCAATAGCATGCGCCGCGCCGCGCCCTGGCTGTCGGCGATCCTGGCGCTTCTGCCGGCGGCGGCATACGCCGCGCCACCGCCCCTGACGGCCACCACCTTCATCGACCTGGTCAAATCGCAGCGGCCCGTCGTCGTCAGCATCAGCGCCCTACCGCCGGCGGAGGGCCAGGCGTCCCTGCCGCAGGATCATTCCGCGGTTCCGAACGCCGAGACGCCGCCCAGCCAGAGCGTCGGCACGGGGCTGTTGATCAACCCGGACGGCCTGATCCTGACCAACAACCACGTCATCGACCGGTCGGGCGGGCTCATGGTCACGCTGTGGGACGGCCGGCAGCTTCCGGCCGATGTCGTCGGACGCGACGCAAAAACCGACCTGGCCCTGATCCGCCTGACCCCGCCGGAGGGCGAGACCGCCAACTTTCCGGCCGCCCGCCTGGGCGATTCCGACGCCGCGCAGGTGGGCGAATGGGTCGCCGCGATCGGCAATCCGTTCGGCCTCGACCACACGCTCACGATCGGCATTCTGAGCGGCAAGGGGCGCGCCCTGGGCACCAGCCCGTATGAGGAATATCTGCAGACCGACGCCTCGATCAATCCGGGCAGCAGCGGGGGGCCGCTCTTCAACATCGCCGGCGACGTGATCGGGCTGACAACCGCCATCAATCCGTCCGGCCAGGGCATCGGCTTCGCCATCCCCATCAACCAGATCAAGCTGCTGCTGCCCCAACTGCAGCAGGGCAAAGTTCGGCGGGGCTGGATCGGCGTGATGATCCAACCCAATCCCCAACCCAATTCGATGCCCAACGGGCCGAATGGTCCGGCCGATTCCAAGCGGCAGGAGGGCGTGGTGGTCACCGACGTCATGCCCGAGGGGCCCGCCGCCAGGGCCGGCCTGACGCGCGGCGACGTCATCGTGGAATTCGACGGCGTGCCGATCGGCCAGGTCCGGGATCTGCCCCGGCGAGTCGCCCTCACCGAAATCGGGAAAAAGGTGCCGGTCAAGCTGCTCCGCAAGGGACAGCCCCTCAGCATCACCGTCACCATCGGAGAACTGAAGGAGTAAATGTTTCCCATCCTGCTCAAAATTGGTCCGCTGGAGCTGCGCGCCTACGGCGTAATGATCGCCCTCGCCTTCGTGGCTGCCACCTGGCTGGGCGTGCGCGAAGCGCGCCGCAAGGGCTTCGACCCCGAACTGATTTACGATCTGCTCTTCGTCGTCATGCTGTCGAGCATCGCGGGCGCGCGGCTCTACTTCGTCCTCGTCTCCGAGCCGGCCTGGTATTTCAGCCACCCGTTCGAGCTGGTCGCGCTGTGGAAAGGCGGCATGTCGCTGCACGGCGGCCTGCTCGCCGGCTGGTGGTTTACCCGCCGCCATCGCCTGCCCTTCTGGCGCTTCGCCGATGCGCTGGCACCGTCGATCATGCTGGGCCAGGCGGTCGGCCGCCTCTCGTGCGTGCTGAACGGCTGCAGCTACGGCAAGCCGGCGGGGATTCCCTGGGCGATCACCTTCACCAATCCGGCCGCGCAAGCGCCATTGAATGTCCCGCTCCACCCGACGCAATTTTACGAGCTGGGCGCCGATCTTGCGCTCTTTGGTCTGCTCTGGACGATGCGCACGAAGACCCGATTCGACGGACAGTTGTTCCTCCTCTACTGGATCAGCTACGGCCTTGTCCGGCTGGGGCTGGAAAATTTCCGCGGCGACTCGCTGCTGGTCGCCGGCCTCATCCCCGTTCCGCAACTGGCCAGCGCCGTCATTATCTTGCTCGCCGGATCGATCTACATCGCGCGCCAACGGCCGCCGCCGCTCCAGCGCGCCGCCTGATGGGCTACGACGCCATCATCGTGGGGCTGGGGCCGGGCGGCTCGACCGCCGCGCGCCGTTTAGCCGAGGCGGGCTACCGCGTGCTGGGGCTGGATAAAGAGCGCTTTCCCCGCTACAAACCCTGCGGCGGGGGACTCTCGGCTCGCATCCTGCCCCATCTGCCCGAGTCGGCGCATCCCTGCCTGGAAGCGACGATCTACAATATTCGCTTCACCTTCCGGGGCACCCGGCCGATGACGTATCAATCGCCCAAGCCGGTCGCCTACATGGTGCGTCGGCCCGCCTTTGATCAGCGTCTGGCCGATGCCGCCGCGCAGGCCGGCGCCGAATTGCGCTATGGTCGGGAGGTGCGCAAGGTTCAGGAACTATCTTCCCATGTCGAAGTGGAAATGGATGACGGCACCCGCCATCGGGCCTCATTCGTCGTCGGCGCCGACGGCGCGCACAGCCGGATCGGCCGCATGATCGATCCGCGCCCGGCCGCCCGCCCCGCCTGGTCGCTGGAAGCCGAGGTGGCGCGGCCGTTAGAGGGTTCGACGGCGGAGAATGAAGTCTGGCTCGATCTTGGGACCGTGCAAGGGGGCTACGGCTGGAGTTTTCCGAAGGCGGGCCATCTGTCGATCGGCGTGGCCGGCTTCAGCCCCGAGCCAACCAATCCGAAGGCGGCCATGGCCGCCTATTTAAAAGCGCAGCGGCCGGTACCTATCGATACGCCGCTCACCATTCACAGCCATCCGATTCCCGCCGTCTCCACCGCCTTGCGGCAGTTGTCGTCAGACCGATTGCTGGTCGTCGGCGACGCCGCCCATCTGGTCGATCCCTTCTTTGGGGAAGGCATTTATTACGCGATGTACAGCGGCGAGATGGCGGCCGACGCTGTCACGGCCGCGCTGCGGGGCACGGCCATCGGCGTGCGCGCCTACACCGATCAGATCAAGGCGCGGTTCGAGCAGGAATTCCGGCTGGCGACCAAGCTGGCGACCGTCGCCTACCGATTGCCGTTTCTCTGGTATCTGGGGATGAAGGCCTGGCCGGAGATGACCGAGGAGTTTTATCTTGTCCTGCGCGGCGAGCGGACCTATGCACAGATTATCGAAAAACTCCGCGCCGAGGGCGGCCGCTATCTGACCATGGGCTTGCGCCGCCGCGTGCGGGAGATGATGACGTAAAGCTGGAAACCATAGCCAGGGACGAGCGGCGGCTGCACGTCGTCTGCATACCTTGGTTAGGCCGGATGCAATCAGTTAGGAATGAGCCTCTACGAAGTCCCGAACCAGCTCAGTTAGCGAACCGACGTACCGCTGGCAAGCCGTTGTCACTTCTCGATCGCCACCGCTCGCTTCAAACAAATGGACTGGTATTCCCACCGTGGGAGGCGGCGTTCCGGGTGGACCAAACCAGTGAAAGCCATAATACGCTGGATGCCCACGGCTTTCGGTCCTGATTTGGGTGAGGGGAATGTATTCCCAAACAACGGCCACCTCGGCGCCACCGCGCTTTTGCTCGTAGTTTCGCTGGTTCTTCAAGAACTGGAGGAGCTCCTGCTCGTCCGGGCTCCGATTCTCGAGCCATTTTGGAAACCACGCATCGTACTTGTCCTTCTCCTCGTATTGGAGGGCAAAGGTGACGCTTCTTGCGGCGGACAGCAGAGCGCTGAGGTAGAATCCGAAAGCCTCAGGCTCGTTGCGAACCGCTCGTCGGTTCTCAGCGACAAGGTGCCCCAGGAAGAACTGAGCCTCCCGCAGTTTTCGTTCAGTGGCCTCAATCATTGTTGCTCCGATCAAACAGCCTAACACCAAAGCCCACCGGCGGCTGTGGAGCGCAGTGCAAAAATAGGGTCAGAGAACATTTTTAATTTGACGTCGATGGAATCATCGAAAAATGTTCTCTGACCCTATTTTTATTCGCTTTACAACCGAACACGCCCCTTCGTCAATTGAGTGACACGCCGCGCGAGCGCCCGCCGGTCGCCCAGACGGACCAACGGCAGGAGGTCGGCCCGCACCAATCGCCGCAGCAATCGCTGTCGCGTGGCGGAATCTTTGACGCGACGGTGGACCTGGCGGCGCAAACGAGCCAAGAGCGCCACATAGGCCGCATAATCGGCGCCGACCTCTTTGCTCAATCGCCGACGCAACTGCTGGGCCAGCGCCGGGCTGGCGCCGCCGGTGGAAAAGGCCACCACCAGTTTTCCGCGCCGAAACCAGGCCGGCGCGATCGCTGAGCAACGCGCGGGATCGTCAACCACGTTGACCCAGATTTTTCTGCGTTTGGCGTCGGCCGCAATCTTCCGATTGATCACGGGCTGATCGCTGGCCGCAACCGCCAGCCACATCCGGTCGAGGTCGCAGCGGTGATAGCCGCGCGGGCGCCAGCTAATCCTTTTTTGTCGCCGCCAGGCGCGCAAGCGCGGCGTCAGGCCGGGGCTGATGACCGTGACGCGAGCGCCGCAGGCCAGCAACTGGCGGACTTTTCGCTCGGCGACGGGGCCGCCGCCGATGACCGCCACCGGGCGCTTGGTCAGATCGAGAAAGAGCGGATAGTACCGCATGCCCGCCGCGGGCATGTCAGGCGTGCTGACCGTTAAGCCGGGCCAGTTGTTCCTGCGCCTGCTGCCGGTAGGTGGAATTGGGGTAGGTGTCGAGCAATCGCTGCAGGGTGGCTTTGGCCTGATCCGACTGGCCGGCCGCTTCATAGACCTGGCCCAGTAGATAGAGCGCCGCTTCGGCGGCGGGCAGATCGCCGTATTCCTTGAGGACACCCTCGAGCCGCTGGATCGAGGCCGGCCAGGACTTCTGCCGATAGTAAAAACGGCCCACGGCCAGTTCCGCATCGGCCAGATGGCGGCGGCACTCGGCCAGCTTTTCCCGCGCATCCGCGGCGTGGAGACTGTTGGGATAGCGGGTCAGCACAAGCTGAAATGCCTTCACGGCTTTGGTCAGCGGCTCGACGTCACGGTCGATGCTGCGAAACTGCTTCAAATAGCTCACGCCGATGCGAAACTGCGCGTAGTCGGCCTGCCGGTGCAGCCCGTGCAGCTCCAGAAACCGTTCATACGTCAGCGCCGCTTCCAGATAGTTGCGTTTGTCGAAGAGTCGGTTGGCCCGGTTCAGCAACACCAGCGGGTCGTGATACTGGGCCAGGTCGACCACCGACGCGGCCGACTCGGCCTCCTCCACACCGAAAAATTCCTTGACCGCCGTGCTGCAACCGGTCAGCACGAGCGCCGCCAGTGCCGCGCCGGCGATCACACGCGCCGTTCCCGTCATCGTCCGCAACATGATGATCCACGGTATCAAATAGTTCCGTTTGATTGCAACGCCGACGGGCCTTGGCTATAATCCCCCCATTCATGGCCGCCCAGCCACGCAGCGCGATCATCGCCACGGGCTCGGCCCTGCCCGAACGCATCGTGACCAATGAGGAATTGTCCGAATGGGTGGGGTTGTCGCCCGAGGCGATCGTCCGCCGCACCGGCATCCGCACCCGCCGATGGGCCGCGCCCGTGCAGGCCACCTCCGACCTGGCGCTGCGGGCGGCCGAAGCGGCGCTCAAACAGGCCGGCCAAGCGGCCGGTGACCTGGACGCCATCATCGTCGCCACCACTTCGCCAGACTATTATTTTCCGTCGACCGCCTGCCTGGTGCAGCGCGAACTGAAGGCCACGCGCGCGCTCGCCTTTGATCTGGCCGCCTCCTGCACCGGTTTTCTCGCCGCGCTGTCGGTCGGCGATCAATGGATCAAAAATGGCGCCCGGCGCGTGCTGGTGCTGGCGGCCGAGATCAAATCGCGCGTGCTGGACCCGAAGGACCGGGCCACCGCGATTCTCTTCGGCGACGGCGCCGGTGCGGCCCTGCTGGGGCCGGCTGACGCCGGCGATGCCGGCGTGCGGATGATTCGCCTGCAGGCCGACGGCCGCGGCCATGCCCTGATCCATCTGCCCGCCGGCGGCTCGCGCCGGCCGACCAGCGCCGACACACTTGCCGCCAATCTGCATACGATGCGGATGCGCGGGCCCGCGGTCTATCGCAAAGCCGTGATGACGCTGGTGCGCAGCGTACGCGCGCTGCTGGACGAGGCGGGTCTGTCCATTCCGGCGGTGTCGCTCTATCTATTTCATCAGGCCAACCGGCGTTTACTCGATCAGGTCACCGAGCGATTGAAGCTGGAACCCCGCCAATGTTTCACCACCATCGCCGAGACCGGCAACACCTCCTCGGCGTCATTGCCGATTGCGCTCGACCAGGCGGCCCGCTCGGGACGGCTGCGCCCGGGCGATCTGGTCGTGCTCGCCGCATTCGGGGGCGGGCTGACCTGGGGAACGGCGCTGCTGCAATGGGGCGACGGGCCGCGCCCCTCGGGCGGGGCAAGCAATGCCGCAGGCGTTTGATCTCATCGTCATCGGCGGCGGCAGCGCCGGCTTTGCGGCCGCGCGCGTGGCCAGCGATCTGGGCAAGCGCGTCGCCCTCATCGAGCAGGGGCCGTTCGGCGGCTTGTGCATCCTGCGCGGTTGCATGCCGTCGAAAACGCTGCTCCGTTCGGCGGAGATCGCCCACGAAGCCACCCATTCGCAGGAGTTGGGCATCACCGTGCGCGAGATGAAAATCGACTACCCGGCGATCGTCAAGCGCAAGGACGCCATCGTGAAGAGTTTTGTCGACTACCGGCAGGAGGAGGTCGCCAGGCGGCCGCTGGTCACGCGGATCGACGGCCAAGCGGAATTCACGGATGAACACCACATACGCGTCAACGGCGAGCTGCTGACGGCGCCGGGCTTCGTGCTCGCCACCGGTTCGCGGATTCGTATCCCGGCCATTCCCGGGCTGGCCGAGCAGGGGTATCTGACCAGCGATGAGACGCTGTCGATGACCACCCTGCCCCAGCGTCTCATTATCATCGGCGGCGGGGCCATCGCCTGCGAAGCGAGCCAGCATCTGGCTCGAATGGGCGTCTCGGTGACGATCCTGACGCGGGGGCCGCACCTGCTCAGCGGCGAAGATCCAGATTTTGGCCGGGCTTTAGCCGGCTATTTTCAGGAGGAAGGCATCACGGTGAAAACCGGTGTTACCTTTCACGAGGTCACCCGCCACGGCCGGGCCAAGATGGTGGTGACGACAACCGAAGACCGTCGGATCAGTTTTCACGCCGACGAGCTGCTGGTCGCGACGGGCCGGACGCCCAACCTCGACGGACTGAATCTGAAGGCGGCCCGGATCGACGAGACGGCCGACGGCCTCGCGCTGAATGAATGGCTGCAGACCACCAATCCGGCCGTTTTTGCCGCCGGCGACGTGGCGGGCCGCTACGAACTGGCGCACGTCGCCGTGCATGAGGGTGAGGTGGCCGGCGCCAACGCCCTCCGGGGAGCGCGGCGCACCCCCGATTATCGCATCGTGCCCCGGGTCATCTTCACCGATCCGCCCTTTGCCCGCGTGGGGCTCAGCGAAGCCGAGGCGCGACGGCTCGGCCGTCCCGTGCTCTCGGCCCGTTATCCGTATCACGATCTGGGCAAGGCGATCTGCACCGGACAGACCAAGGGCTTCATCACGATGCTCGCCGATCCGGACAACGGCGAGCTGCTGGGCGCCGGGCTGCTGGGCGCGGGCGCCCCGGAACTGATCCACGAAGCGGTCGTCGCCATGCACCATCGCACCACGGTCGGCGACCTAGCCGTCATCCCTCACTTCCATCCGACGCTGGCCGAGATCTTCACCTATCCGGCCGAAGAACTGGCGGCCCGCGTCATGGCCGGAGAGCGACACCATGCTTGAACTCTATCAACTGGAAAATTGCCCCTATTGCCGCCGGGTCCGTGACGCCCTGGCCGACATGGGGATCGATTACATTATTCGCAACGAGCCCGCCGGCCATCATGACCGCGTCCGCGTGAAAAAACTGTCCGGCCAGACCTTCGTGCCGACGCTGCACGATCCCGAGCGCAACGTCATCATCGCCGATGACGACGACAAGATCATCGACTACCTGCGCGAACACTACGGCCGCCGCACCGTCTGAATCCCCCATGGCGCAGGCTTCGTCATACGATCTCGTCATCATCGGCGCGGGTCCGGGCGGCTATGTCGCCGCCATCCGGGCCAAACAGCTCGGCCTGAAAACTGCGATTATCGAAAAGGATGTCGTGGGCGGCGTCTGCCTCAATCGCGGCTGCATTCCCTCCAAAGCGCTGATCCGCAATGCCGAAGTCCTCTCATTGGTCAAGCGGGCGGAGGAATTCGGCATTCAGTACGACAATCTTCGATATGATTTCGGCGCTGCGGTTGACCGGGCGCAGCAGGCGGTGGAACGGCTCACACGCGGGGTGAAACATCTGCTCAAAAAGAACACGGTGGATCTCTTTACGGGCACAGCGGCGTTTTTGGCCAACGATCGCATCACCGTCACCGACGCCTCGGGAAAATCGACCGAGCTCGCGACACGGGCGGCGATCATCGCCACCGGCTCGCGCAACAAGCCGCTGCCGGGCCTCGTGCCCGACGGTCGATTGATCATCACCAGTGACGAGGCGTTGAAATTGAATCCCCTCCCCCGGCGGCTGGTCATTGTCGGCGGCGGAGCGACCGGCGTGGAGTTTGCCTATGTCTTTGCGGCCTATGGCGTACACGTGACGATCATCGAGTTCCTTGACCGGCTGCTACCTGCCGAAGACGAGGAGATATCCAAAACCTTGCAGGCGGCGTTTAAGAAACACGGCATCGCTATTTACACCAAGAGCAAGATCGCCGGCATCACATCGCAGAATGGCCAACTCGCCGCGCAGGTAGAACCAGCTGCCGGCGGCGCGGCGCAAGCGCTGCCATGCGATCAATTATTGCTGGCGGCCGGACGGACGGGAAATATCGAGGGACTGGGATTGGAAACGTTGGGCATCAAAACCGAACGCGGCTACATCACCACGAACGAAAGGTTGGAAACATCCGTGCCGACCATCTACGCCATCGGCGACGTGGCGGGCAAGTCACTGCTCGCCCATAGCGCTTCGGCCGAGGGGATCAACGTGGTCGAGCGACTCGCCGGTAAAGAGGTGAAACCGATCAACTATCGTCATATTCCCAGTTGCGTCTATTGCCAACCGCAGGTGGCCAGCGTGGGGCTGACGGAGGCCAAGGCCAAAGCTGCCGGTCATACGGTCAAGGTGGGTAAATTCCCCTTCCAGGCCAACGGCAAGGCGCTGGCCCTGGCCGAGACCGACGGCTTCATCAAGATCGTCGCTGATGCAAAGAGCGGCGAATGTCTCGGAGTACAGATGATCGGCGCCGACGTGGCCGAATTGATCGGCGAGGCGGTGCTGCTGATGACCATGGACGGTACGCCGCAGGAGCTGCGGAGAAGCGTGCACCCCCACCCCACGCTCTCCGAGGCCGTGATGGAAGCGGCCGCAGCCGTCTACGGGGAAGCGATTCATCTCTGATGGCTGACCTGATTCAAATCCAAGTTGACGAGCATCAACTCCCCGCCGGCCGCCGCCTGCCAGAATGGTTCAAGGTGACGCCGAAGCGCGACGAGAACTACGTCCGGCTCAAGCGACTGGTCAGCGAGCTGAAACTGCACACCGTCTGCGAGGAAGCCCGCTGCCCAAATGTCTGGGAATGCTGGAACGCCGGGACGGCGACGATCATGATCCTGGGCGAGACCTGCACGCGTAGTTGCGGCTTTTGCGCCGTCAAGACCGGACGGCCGACGGAGCTTGATCTGGACGAGCCACGCCGGGTGGCCGAGGCGATCCAGACGCTGGGGCTGCGCCATGCCGTGATCACGTCGGTGAATCGGGATGAATTGACCGACGGCGGGGCGGCCATTTTTGCCGAGACGATTCGACGGGTCCGGGAACGCTCACCCCAATGCGCCATCGAGGTGCTGATTCCGGACTTCAAGGGCGACCACGCCGCGCAGGACACCGTCTTTGCCGCGCGACCGGACATTCTCAATCACAACACCGAAACGGTCCCCCGGCTCTATCGGCCCGTCCGACCGCAGGGCAAATATCAGTGGAGCCTGGAATTACTGCGGCGGGCAAAAGCCGCCGGCTTGCCGACCAAAAGCGGCCTGATGCTGGGATTGGGTGAAACGGTGGAGGAAGTGGAGGCGGTCATGCGCGATCTGGTCACGCATGGCTGCGACATTTTGACACTCGGGCAATATCTGCAACCGACCAAGGAGCACCTGCCGGTCGACCGGTATTACCACCCTGATGAATTTATTCGGCTGAAAGAAATCGGTCTACAACTGGGTTTGCGTCATGTCGAATCGGGGCCTTTAGTCCGCAGCTCGTATCACGCGGAAAAACAGATATCTCCACCAAACCGCTAACAGGGTGTTGAAAAACCCCTTTTTGTGGTTCGACACGCTCACCACGAACGGTGAAATAGCAATGGTGTCAAGATACGCGCCGTTCGCCCTGAGCCCTGAGCTTGTCGAAGGGTCGAAGGGCAAACGGAGAGTTTTTCAACACTCTGCTAGTGTTCTGTCTCTAACGCTTCTTTACAATGCCCCGTTCACCCTGAGCCAGTCGAAGGGCAATGTTTTTAACGCCTTCCGTCCGTGGTTCGACACGCTCACCACGAACGGTCTGTAAAGGTATTTCTGAGACACTACACTAGCCCCGCTGCCCCCCAGCCGGTCACAGGTATCGCCCCCCTAAGAAGATACTGGGCAATTTCTACTGGTCAAACAGAAAAAGCATGGTATAATTCCTGCTTGTACGTCGACAGCAGTTTGTCAGTTATACTGGAAACTGACATGAGGAGCGGGGAACGTGAATGATGCACCACCCATAACGGCTTCATCCCAAGCGCCAGCGCGGCCACTGTCCCTGATGGTCGTGCTGCTGTTTTCCGCCGTCACCTTGGTCGCCCTCATCGGCGTGCCCGCGTTCGGGTTGATCTACGGCTACACCTGGATCGACTGGACCCTGTTCGCCGTCCTCTACGTCGTCACCGGCCTGGGCATCACGGTCGGCTATCACCGCTTCATTGCCCACCGGAGCTTCGAGGCCCGTCCCGTCTTCAAGGTTGCCCTGCTGATCGCGGGCGGCTGGGCGCTGCAGAATGCGGCGATCAAATGGGCCTCCGACCATATCCGCCATCATGCGGAAGTCGACACAGAAGCCGATCCGTACAACGCCAAGAAAGGCTTCTGGCACAGTCACGTCCTCTGGCTTTTCCGCAAGGACCCCTACGCCAACGGCAAGTATGCGGTCCAGTTCCGGAAGGATCCGCTGCTGCTCTGGCAGGAGCGTTACTACATCCCGATCGTCCTCTCGGGTCTGGCCATTCCGTTGGTGGTCGGCGGACTGCACGGCGGATGGCGCGGCGCGGCCGGCTGCTTTTTACTGGCCGGTGTCGGCCGGATGTTTCTCGTCCTGAACTCGACCTTTTGCATCAACTCGATCTGCCATCTGTGGGGCGATCAGCCGCACAGCCAGGCGAACACCAGCCGGGACAGCTGGTGGATCTCCCTGATCACCTTCGGCGAGGGCTATCATAATTATCACCATGCCTATCCGAAAGATTACCGCAACGGCCCCAAGTGGTACAACTTCGATCCATCGAAGTGGCTGATTTACGGCGCGGCCATGCTGGGACTGGCCGGCAATCTCAGCCGCGTCACGGTCAAAAGCTAAATCGCCCCGCCCCGCACCGTCCCCACAAACGCCTCGATCGCCGCCGCCACGGCCGGCATATTGTCCGTCAGGACAAAATGGCTGGCGTCGATCATTCGCACCTGCACGCGGGGATTGGCGGCCAGCGGCGTCTCTACCGAGGCGTCCCCCATCTCCGCGCGCTTCCCGTAGAGCGCCA